>DAINSR010000014.1:0-17157 GCA_036741255.1 Flavobacterium sp. | reverse complement strand
GATTGGTATAGCGGGCTCATCAAAACGTCTTTTTGAAGTGCTGTTTTTAAAAAATATTAACATTGTGTTTATCACTCAAGCGTCATCTGAACATTCTATTTGTATTGGCATACTCAATTCTGATGCTCAAACAGCTAAATCAGCTATTGACAATGAGTTTGAGTTGGAAATTTCTCAAAACAAAATTTATCCTTGTTTAGTGGAGCAAGATCTTTGCATAGTTGCCTTAGTGGGAGAAAACATGAAAAATCATCAAGGTTTGAGCGGAAAAATGTTTAGTACCTTAGGCAAAAACAATGTAAATATAAGAGCCATTGCACAAGGAGCGTCTGAAAGAAATATATCTGTGGTTATCAATAAAAATGATGTAAACAAAGCACTCAACACTCTTCACGAACGCTTTTTTGAGGAGCAATCAAAGCAGTTAAATTTGTTTGTAATGGGCGTTGGAAATGTGGGTGAAAAATTTATTGAACAAATAAATCAACAAAAGAAATTTTTAAAAGACAATCTCAAAATCAACGTTAGGGTTATTGGAATTTCAAACTCTAGAAAAATGATTTTTAATGAAGAAGGAATAAGTTTAAAAGATTGGAAAGAGATACTTCAAAATGGTGAAGAAGCTAATTTGACTGCATTTATCCAAACCACTAAAAAGCTGAATCTAAGAAATAGTATTTTTATAGATATAACTGCAAATGAAACGGTTGCATCTATTTACGATCAGTTTTTACAAGAAAATATTGCCGTAGTTACTTGCAACAAAATTGCTTGTTCCTCTAAGTTTGAAAACTACAAAAATTTAAAAAATTTGAGTAGAAAATATAACGCACCATTTTTATTTGAAACTAATGTGGGTGCCGGACTACCTATTATTGATACTTTAAAGCATCTAATAGCCTCGGGAGATAAAGTACATAAAATTCAAGCTGTTTTATCTGGAAGTTTGAATTTTATATTTAATAACTTTAGCACTTCTTATAGTTTTCATGATGTGGTTAAAGAAGCTGGAGTTCAAGGATTTACAGAACCCGACCCAAAAATTGACCTGAGCGGTGTAGATGTTGCTAGAAAAATACTAATTTTAATTAGGGAAAGTGGCTATGAAATGGAAATTGAAGACATAAAAAATATTTCCTTTTTGCCAGATGAGTGTATGAAAACTACTGATAACGATTCCTTTTTTGCTTCGTTGATTACACATGCCTCACATTTTGAAAATTTATTGGCACAAGCTAATGAAAAAAATAGTAGGTTAAAATTTGTGGCAACTTTTGAAAACGGCAAAGCAAGCGTGGGGCTAGAATTTATTCCATCAGATAGTCCTTTTTATAATTTAGAAGGTAAAGATAATATTGTGCAGTTTTACACCGATAGATATGTTGATCAACCTTTATTAATCAAAGGAGCTGGAGCTGGTGCAGCTGTTACAGCATCTGGAATATTTGCCGATGTGGTTAGAATAGGAAATGTATAAATAAGCTGATGCAGCATATTAACAAAAATAGCAACTTAAAGCATGAATGAAATTAAAATATTTTGCCCTGCAACAATTGCAAACCTTAATTGTGGTTTTGACATACTAGGACTATGCTTGGAGGGTATTGGTGACGAAATGGTTATTAGAAAATCTGAAGAAAAAGGCATCAAAATAACAAAAATTGAAGGGGCAGATATTCCGTATGAAACAAAAAAAAATGTAGCGGGTGTGGCTGGTTTAGCTATTATTGAAGGACTAGACTTAGACTTTGGTTTTGAAATAGAAATTTACAAAATGATTAAAGCAGGAAGTGGCATCGGTAGTTCTTCAGCAAGTGCCGCTGGTGCTGTTTATGGAATTAACGAGCTATTGGGTAATCCATTTACAAGAAATGAACTGGTAAAATTTGCCATGAAAGGAGAAGCTGTGGCAAGTGGCTCTGAACATGCTGATAATGTTGCTCCTTGTTTGCTAGGAAACTTTACTTTAATAAGAGGATATAACCCTTTAGATGTAATAGAAATTAAAAGTCCCGATGAGCTTTATGCAGTAGTTCTTCACCCACATATAGAAGTTAAAACAGCCGATGCAAGAGCCGTTTTATCTCCCACAGTTCCTTTAAAATTAGCTATTACTCAAACAGGAAATATTGGAGGTTTAATAGCTGGACTTTATACTAGTAACTATGAACTCATAGGTCGTTCATTACAAGATGTGATTGTAGAACCTTTTAGAAAACACCTGATACCTAATTTTGAAGAACTAAAAGCCACTGCACTAGAAAATGGTGCATTAGGTTCAGGTATTTCGGGGGCTGGACCTTCTATTTTTGCTTTGTGCAAAGGGCTTGAAAGTGCAACAAGGGTGGCAAGTGCAATGAAAAATTGTTATGCTACTACAAATATTAATTTTGATGTGCATGTTTCAAAAATCAACTCAGTGGGTACTAAAAAACTTTCAGAGTAAATTTAGTATCAAATTGTACAAGGATTTTCTTTATTATTAGTTTTAAAAGTAATACTGCAAACAAAAATCTTGAAAATAAATAGGTAATCTTAAAAAAGCGCTTGACTTGCAAGAACATGATTACCAAAACAACTCGAAACAAAATCAAGAGACCAAAAAAACAAATAATACAAATAATGAAATATTATAGCTTAAATAACAAAAAACACAAAGTAAGTTTTGAAGAGGCTGTTATAAACGGTTTGGCACCAGATAAAGGGCTTTACTTTCCTGAAAAATTGACTCCTTTGTCTAGCGACTTTTTTAATAATATTGAAGACTTATCCAATTCAGAAATAGCTTTTGAAGTAATCAAGCAGTTTGTAGGAGATGAAATTCCTGAAAAAGAGTTGCGTGAGATTGTAAATGAAACTTTAGCGTTTGATTTTCCATTAGTAAAAGTGGAGGAAAACATATATTCACTTGAACTTTTTCACGGACCAACTATGGCGTTTAAAGATGTAGGTGCCCGATTTATGTCGAGATGCTTGGCTTATTTTAACCGAAATAAAAACCAACACAACACTGTTTTAGTAGCTACCTCTGGCGACACGGGCGGTGCTGTGGCAAGTGGTTTTTTAGGGGTAAAAGGAGTGCGTGTTGTAATTTTATATCCCGAAGGAAAGGTAAGTAATATACAAGAAAAACAATTAACTACACTTGGTGAAAACATTGTGGCCCTTGAAGTAGATGGTTTTTTTGATGATTGCCAAGATATGGTTAAAAAGGCATTTTTAGACGACGACCTTAAAAATCTAAATTTAACCTCAGCAAATTCTATAAACATTGCCCGATGGCTACCCCAGATGTTTTACTTTTTCTTTGCTTACAAAGAATTAAAAAAATACAACAAACCCTTAATCACATCGTGTCCTAGTGGTAATTTTGGAAATATTTGTGCTGGAATTATTGGAAAAAAAATAGGACTTCCATTGTCTCATTTTGTAGCTTCTACTAATGCAAATGACACTGTACCGCGCTTTTTAGCAAACGGAAATTATGACCCAAAACCCTCAATAGCCACAATTTCTAATGCTATGGATGTGGGCAACCCAAGTAATTTTGTGCGAATACAAGAAATGTATAATCATGATTTAGAAACTTTTAAAAGTGATTTTTCTTCTTATGCATTTTCAGATGATGAAACAAAGGCTACCATTAAAGCAATATATAAAACGTTTGGATACGTAGCGGAACCACACGGAGCAGTGGGATATTTAGGATTGAAAAAAGAATTAGAACAACAACCCAACAGCATTGGATTTTTCTTAGAAACAGCACACCCCATTAAATTTTTAGACGAGGTAGAACCTCTTCTAGAGATAATATTAGATATTCCAGACCAAATTAAACAGGTGATGCACAAAGAAAAAAAGAGCATCAAAATAAAAACATACGACGAGTTCAAAGCTTTTTTAAGAAGTTAAATACAAATAAAAATTGTTTTTATTTAAAACTAATCAATTAGTAATTTTCTTACAATTAATAAAAAAAATATGAAAGTTGGCATTGAAGCAATACAATTTGATATTCCAAAAATATATCTTCCTATTGAAATACTTGCAAAAAATAGAAATATTGAACCTGAAAAACTAACCAAAGGATTAGGACTTCAAAAAATGAGTTTTTTAGATGTCAATCAAGACATCATCACTTTAGCTGCTAATGCCTTGTTGAAACTTATTGATCAAGAACAAATTATTCCCACTGAAATTAATAGAATTTATGTGGGTACAGAAAGTAGTGTTGATAATTCAAAACCAGTTGCTTCTTATATTTTACAAGTTGTAGAACAGAAAGTTGGTTTAAATTCGTTTCAAAATTGCGATGTGGTAGATTTTACATTTGCTTGTATAGGTGCAGTAGATGCCTTGCAAAATTGTGTAGATTATATAAAATTACACCCCAATAAAAAAGCTATCGTAATTGCTACAGACAATGCCAAATATGATTTAAATTCTTCTGGTGAATATACTCAGGGTGCAGGTGCAGTTGCAATGCTCATAAAAACAAATCCAAGTATTGTTTCTTTTACAAATGAAACGGGAGTTTCTACAAGCGGAGTATTTGATTTTTTTAAACCTAAAATTGGCATTAAAAAGTCAGAAATTACACATAATAACTCTAATGATAATTGGTTTAATGTTTTAGAAACAGAAATTACAATTAGTAAAGAACAACCAGTTTTTGATGGTCAATATTCAAATGAATGTTATATAAATAGAATTTCTGATGCTTATAATAATTTTAAAAAAGAAAGTAACCAAGATGAAGTAGTTTATAAAAATTGGGATTTAATTTTCATGCACCTACCCTATTGCTTTCAAGGAAGACGTACTTTTATAGAAATTTTTGCAAATGAAAACCCAGAACTTTTAGAAAAACAAGAGGGAGAAAATAGAAAAGATAAAATGCGTTCATTAAGTAAATCAACAGCATATTTAGAACTTATTGATAAAAAAATAAAACCATCAGAAATTGCATCAAGTGATGTTGGAAACATATACACAGGTTCTATTTTTCTAGGTTTTTTATCTGCTTTATATTACAAGCATACCCAAAAAATCAACCTATCAAACAAAAAAGCAGGATTTATTGCTTATGGGAGTGGTTCAAAATCTAAAGTGTTTGAAGGGTTTATAGAAGAAAAATGGGAACAAAAAATTGCCAAAACTAGACTTTTTGAGTCGTTATCAGAACGAACAGAAATAAGTTTTGAAGTTTATGAAAAGTTACATAAAAAAGAGCTCAATGAATCTATTTTAAAACCAAAAAACGAATTTGTTTTAAATTATATTGAAAATGAAAATCCAGTTTTAAAAGGTGCTCGTTTTTATAAATATGTTGAAAATCAATGATATATTAAAAAAATCAGTAAGAATGCAAATACTTACTTTTAAAAATTCATCATCTTAAATTATAACTTGGTGCAACATTCAAAAAATGTTACAACAGGTAAAATAATTTTACTAACAATTAATTTATTTTGTAATGTTGCATTTTATGCAATAATGCATATATTTGCAACCACAAAAATGGCCTCGTGGCGCAATTGAATAGCGCATCTGATTACGGCTCAGAAGGTTACTGGTTTGAATCCAGTCGAGGTCACTAAAAAAAAATCCTTAAATATATTGTAAATCAGTAGTTTAAGGATTTTTTATTATATATATGATTATTGTTGTGTATGGTCAAAAGAAATAGCTTACTATTTTGATTATTTTAGCTAAAAAAAGATTCTACCACAAAATGTGTGGAATTAAATTAATTTGCTCCACCAAACCAAAAAAATAAAATATAGAAGTACTGAAACGTAAAAAGTTTAAACTACGGCGTTTTATTTCCTTAAAAATTTGTACTTTAGTAAAAAATTAGAAAGTACATGTTTATTGCTCAAAATAATAAATCTGAAAATAAGTTTACAAAATATATAGTAGGTTCTTTAATGATTATTTTGGGTTCTTTTATTGGGCAAATACCATTAGGTATTGCTATTATGTATCAAATTTTTGTTCATAAAAAAACATATCCTACCACAGATATTCAGCTTTACAGTATGTTTGAATCTAATTTGTTTTTATTTTTAGTCATGATTTCTTTTGTGGTTGCATTTCTTACCCTGTATTTAGTAGTAAAAAAATACCATCAACAGCAATTTATATCAATTATAACCTCACGAAATAAAATAGACTACAAACGATGTATAACTTCATTTTCAATATGGGTTTTTATTTCAGTTACTACAATTTTGACCTCTTATTTTTCTAAAGATTCTACCATTGTTTTACAATTTGAATTAGTCCCCTTTTTAATATTATTTTTTATAGCTATAATTTTTATTCCTATTCAAACCAGTTTAGAAGAATTAGTTTTTAGAGGTTATTTAATGCAAGGTTTTTATAACTTATCACAAACTAAATGGATTCCATTGATAATGACATCTATAATTTTTGGTGGATTACACTGGTTTAATCCTGAAGTTTCTGAAATGGGTTCACTTGTAATGATATATTATATAGGTACAGGACTTTTTTTAGGTGTTATTACACTTATGGATGAAGGGACAGAGCTTGCCTTGGGCTTTCACGCAGCAAATAATTTAGTAGCATCACTATTAGTTACAACGAGCTATGGTGTTTTACAAACGCACGCTATTTTTAAAGAACTTTCTAAGCCATCAATAGGTTTTGAAATTTTTATGCCGCTTGTCTTTTATATCATTTTAGTTTTTATATTCGCAGAAAAATATAAGTGGCATCAATGGAAAGAAAAATTAATAGGAAACAACAAAAGATTATAGCATTTGATTCTCAAAGCATTAATATATCACTTATTTATCAAGTCAATTTAATAGTAAGATAACGCAGATAATACCCAACAATAAAATTTAATACTATGTCAAATTACATTCCCAATTATCAAAATGTTCATAATAGATTTAAATTAAATGGCTTTCATTTAAATACAGACGATTTAAAAAGAGTTGCTTTTAGTTTTATAAAAGAAGGAGACGATTTTGAAAAACCAGTTGGCGATTTTATTCTAGATTGGTTTGATAGTAGTGATAGTATTGCTCTTGAAACATCAGGAACAACGGGAGCCCCTAAAACATTATTTGTAAAAAAAGACGCTTTAATAAATTCAGCTTTAGCAACTGGTGATTTTTTTAATCTTGCCCCTGGAAACACTATGCTAAATTGCCTGCCAATTAGATATGTAGCAGGAAAAATGATGTTTATTCGTGCTTTTATATTAGGATTAGAAATGGATTTTGTGGCTCCAAGTGCAAATCCATTAGTAGATGTGGATAAAAAATATGATTTTGTGGCTCTTGTGCCCTTTCAAGCTGAAAATTCTATTGACCAACTTTCATTTTTTAAAACGGTTATTATTGGAGGTGCAAAAGTTTCGCCAGAATTAGAAAAAAAATTAAATCCCATTAAATCTAATATATTTGAAACTTATGGAATGACAGAAACTATAACACATATTGCAGTTAGAAAATTGGGTGAAAGTACTTTTAAGGCGTTTCCTAATGTGAGTTTGTCTCAAGATGAAAATAAATGCTTACTCATAAAGGCACCTTATATAACAGAAGATATAATACACACTAATGATATTGTAGATTTAGTTTCTGCTGACGAGTTTGTGTTTTTAGGCAGGATTGACAATGTAATTAATAGTGGTGGCATTAAACTTATTCCTGAGCAAATTGAAGATAAATTAGCTCCTTTTATCACCAATCGTTTTTTTATTACAGGAAAAGAAAATACAAAATATGGCGAACATCCAGTCCTTGTAGTTGAGGGAGAAGAAAAAACTATTGACTTATCTGATATTACTACTTTAGACAAATATGAAAAACCTAAAGAAATTATATTTATAAACAAATTTAAAGAAACTGCCAGCGGTAAAATTCTCAGAAAAGAAAGTTTAGCATAAATTAGTTTATTTTCACCTTAACATAATATTTATCTGTTTTAACTTTAATTTCATCTGCTATAGAATGAACAGGTTCTGTAGCAGTTTGAAATGAATTAGTAGGAAAAATGCGTTTGTTTTTTCCGTTAATTTCAATTTCAATAGGAATTTTAAAATTTAATTCGTTTGTCTTCCATTTGTATCTAAAAGTTTTTTTATGTTTTTCAAGTACTAAAATAGGTATAGAAGCATATTTTAAATATTGATTAAAAAATGGTGTTAGATTATACCCCACTTCTCTGCTAAAAAAATCTACAACAGTTTTAGTTTCAACAAGTTGTTTTTTGTAAATAGTAGTAAATTTTAAAAGCATAGCCCACCATTTATAGTCGTTATTAGTAATATGCCTCAGGGTATTTAACATTGCAGCACCTTTGTAATACATATCACTTGATCCTTGTTTATTAACACCATAAAATCCAATTATGGGTTTATGATTGTCTATATTTTTTTTCTGACCGTTAATGTATTTTTGAGCTACTTCATATCCTTTTGTACATTCTAAAAAAACTGATTCTGAATACGTTGTAAACCCTTCATGAATCCACATATCTGCAATATCTTTACTCGTAATACTGTTACCAAACCATTCGTGTGCAGTTTCGTGAACGGTTATATAATCAAAAGAAAGCCCTATGCCTGTGCCAGATAAATCACTACCGAGATATCCTTTTTTAAAACGATTTCCATAAGCAACGGCACTTTGATGTTCCATACCTAAATATGGTGTTTCTACCAGTTTATAACCGTCTGCTTCAAAAGGATAAGGACCAAATTTTTCCTGAAAACATTTTAACATAGGTTTTACATCTGCTTCAAAATGATTTTTTGCTTTGGCAATATTTTCACGCAGTACATAAAAATCTAAATCTAAACCATCTAACTGATCTTTAAAATTAACATAATCAGCAATATTAACAGTGATTGAATATGTGTTGATAGGGTTTACCACTTCCCAGTCCCAGCGAGTGTATCCGTTTTTTAAATCTTCTTTTCCTTTAAAACGCCCATTAGAAACATTCATTAAGCCATTAGGCACAGCTACTTTTATAGTTGCTCCACGATCTGGCTCGTCTGTTTGAGAATCTTTTACAGGATACCATAAACTTGCTCCTATTCCTTGTACGGCAACACCTATAAAATCGTTTCCATTACTATCTTTTTTAAATACAAAACCGCCGTCCCAAGGAGCGTTTTTTGCAATTAAAGGTTTACCTGAATAATAAAAGCGTAATTTTTGAGTGGTATTTTGTGTTAATTCATCTACAAAACTAATAAACACAGCATCATTGTCGCGTTTATAACTCAGCTTATTTGTCTGAAAAATAATAGAATCGATGCTCATGTTTTCAAATAAATCAATTTGAATCTTTTTGGTTTTTTGTAACACATTAAAGCTAATTTCATTATAGCCAACAATACTCTTCTCTGTTGGATTTATAAGAATGTTCAGTTCATAATGTTGCACATCAAAGCAAGATCGTTCAAAACGCATTCCACCTTGTAAGGAATCTCTGTGGGTAAATTTTTGAGCTTGTGCTATACTTATATTCAGAATTATAATTATTGAAAGAAACTTGTTCATATTTGATAAATAAAATCAAATGTATGAATTATGTTTTGTTCAATATCATGATAACTAAAATTAGTGATTCAAGTTTTAAGAAATAACACAAATAATTTTTTAAAAAAAGTAGTAAATCTATCAACTTAATAGAAATTCAAACATAAAATAATATTTTAACCAACTCATTATCAATACGTAATAACAAAAATAAATTATAGTTTAATTCATTAAGGTTAATATTTCAACTTTATATGAAATACTTGGTAAACTATTATTCTTTATTCCTTAAATAATTCTTCTCCACATAAAAAGTAGCAAAAGGTAGCAAAGATGCTAAACACACTTTAAAAAAAATCAAGTTAGACCATTTCACCTTTATCTTAACAAATAAAGCTAAGAAAAGATATGCAACGAATAATATTCCGTGCGACATGCCTAGAGGAAATAAAATTATGTTGTATAAATCTAAATCATTTTTTTTTATTACTAACATATTAGTAAACAACAAAATATAAGATATTCCTTCTAAATCAGCAATAATTTTAAAAATTTTTATCATGACAAAGTTGCATAAATTACATACCCATAAATTACAAATCGCAACAATCTAAATAAGGCAAATAAGAAAAAATGCTTTCGAGAATAGTTAATCATGCCTGCAGCTAAACACGCAATGGCAAATGGCAACGGCAAAAGGGCTCCTACAATAATTAAAAACCCACCCCATTTTTGCATATTAATTATATGCTTAGTCATTTTTCCATACATATATTTGTTAACAGCAGGTATAGATGCAAAACCTTTACCCATAAAGTATGCCATTACACCACCGAAGTAAGATAAAAAAGCAAGTATAGTTAAATACACTAATGGTGTACTTGTTGTACTAGTCCAGGCAATAAATATATCTGGAGGAATAAGACCTAAAATACTTTCAGAAATAAAAAAAATGGTAAAAAGTAGAAAATCACTAAAGTTTTTTGTAGCATATAAAATAGCTGCATTCAAATTAATTACCCTTTCATTAATGTAAAATAAAATAGCAACAATAATAGCCGTTGGAATAATTGCTTTTTTTACACCTTGCCAAATAAAGGAATAAAAACCAGTATATTTATAGTATTGATGAAGCAATTTTAATCGAGATTTTTTTGTAGTTGCCATTTTAATTTTTTTTGAAAATTTTAAATTTATGCACAATGAACTGCTAATAGCACTAACCACTACAATAGATATTTGCTTTTATATTTATTTACAAAACTATATACAATGGTTTTAATTAATGCTGATCACAAAGAGATATTAAAAAGCTAAAAGTGCTTTGTTGTATTCTTTTAGGTCTAGCAAGTTATTTTTTTTGGCAAAATGAGGTAATAATGACAAGAAATAATTAAAACTTTCTAAATTATGTTCCTCTGAATAGGTTTTATAATTAGACTCTGTGTCATCCTCTGAAAAATCATCTTTCGGAATTTCTATTAAAAAAGCATTGTTTTTTTCTAAATGCTCATAAACTAAACGCAAAGACTTTGTTAACACAGGGTTATTTTCTTCCATAGTCAGTTGGCGAACATTTTTTAAATCTTCTACAATAGACAAAACTTGAAATTTATTTTGTAAAATTTCTTTCTGAATTTTTTCAATTAGCAGTACAGCTTGTTTATTTTGCATAATATAATTTTAAGGGTACAAAATTAGTGTTTCAAGGTGGTATTAACAAAGTTTTTAAGGTACTATTTTAACTTACCCGTTATGCATGAGTAAACTCTAATCTTTGCATTTTAGCAAAATTTAATTACTCACTATATGAAACATAGAGCCCTTTTAAGAAATCATCTCACCATTATAAAGACAATATTTTTTAAGCAGTAGAAGGTTTTAACGCCTTTTTCTATTTGCAAATAAAAGTTTAGAAAAAATTTGGAAATTTTAAATATTATTAGTTATATTTGATTTATAAATCTTTAAAAAAATAGCCTATAGTTACATAATTACTTTTAAATTATTATTTCAAAAAAAATAAAAGTATTATTATGGCTAATAATCAACTCCCTGACGCAGTTTTAGTTAAGCAATATATAGATGGAAATGAATTATGCTTGGCTGAATTAATTGAAAGACACAAATCTAGAATTTACGGTTTTATTTACTCAAAATTAGATGATCGAGATTTGTGTGATGATATTTTTCAAGAAACTTTTATTAAGGTTATAAAAACATTAAAATCCAAGTCTTACAACGAAGAAGGAAAGTTTTTACCTTGGGTTATTCGTATATCTCATAATTTAATTATTGATTATTATAGAAAAAATAAAAAAATGCCTCTTACTAGAGAAAACGAATCAAATTCAATTTTTGCTTATTTAAAAGATAGTTCATGTACGATTGAGGGCTCTATGATTACACAACAAGTAGAGTTAGATTTAAAAAGATTAATAGAAGAATTACCTAACGATCAGAAGGAAGTTATTATCATGAGAATGTATCATGATTTAAGTTTTAAAGAAATTTCTGAGCAAACAGGTGTTAGTATTAATACAGCACTTGGAAGAATGCGGTATGCAATATTAAATATTAGAAAATTAATTGAAAAAAATCAAATTATTCTAACCAATTAATTTTTACACTGAATATTTTTATACCTTTCAGAGTGATGTGATATTTCTAGTAAGTGGTTTTATAAATGTAATTTTAACTCGCTTCATCTTCTTTTAGCCCTATCTAATACTGGGAAATATTTTTTATGTATTTGATATTGAAGTAACTTTAGTGAAATATCAATACAGTTATCTTTAAAATTTTCAACATTTTTTTTCTAAAGTAAAAGACAGATGGATAAATAATATTGCTTTGAAATTGAAAATAATAATGTTTTCTTTGCAAGGTATAACTAGCCCTGATAGAGCTGATATCCTTTTTTGTAGTGATAACGGAGAAAAAGATAAAAGCGAAAGCAGGAATAAGCTCCAAAAAAAAATGAATATCTCTAAAATTCTAGAAATAGTTTCCTTTACCTTACCTTCCTTAATAACAGGTGGTGTTGCTTATTTTTTGTTTATTTCGCATTTTAAGGATCAACAAAATACTCGTAGATGGCTGCTTTTAAAAGAGAATCAAAAAGATTCTTTGCCATTGCGATTACAGGCTTATGAACGGATGGTTTTGTTTTTAGAGCGTATTCATCCGGCACAACTACTGCTCCGGGTTTTGCCTCCAACTGAAGATAAAAATGATTATGCAACTTTGCTGATTCATGCCATTCAAACAGAATTTGAACATAATTTAACCCAGCAAATTTATATTACAAATGAATGTTGGGAGGTTATTAAAAAGTCTAAAACAACAACTATCCAATTGATAATAAAAACAACTTCAAACCCAGAAATTTTTAATGCTGAGCAACTTAGAGAAGCAGTATTAATGGAACTCACAGAAATTGAAGCCCCTTCTAGTGTGGGGATAAATTTTATTAAAGAAGAATTAAAAAACATAATTTAATTGTAAAGCTCATTTAAAAATTTTTGATAGCGTTCTTTATCTATTTCGTTTGACTCGTTTCTTAAATTTTCAACCATATTTTTAAAAAAGACATCCTTTAAATGTTTTCTAATGCTGTCTCGAGCAAATTTTGAAAATTGCCATTTGTGATGTGTTGTGGCTTGAAAAAGTTTTTCAATTACCGTTTTTTGATAAGGATCTATTCTTAATAATTTTTCGAGAGCATTTTGTCTTACTGAACTTTCAAAATTTTCAGACGCATAGTTTAGTAAATTGAGATAAAAATCATTCCGTTCTTGAGTTGAAAAATCTTTAGTATTAAGTGCTAAAAAGAGCCAGTTTATTTTAAAACTCTTATCATTACTGCCAATTATACTTTTTGTTTGCTCTAGATAATATCGTTGCATTTCTGGAAAATTTTTCCACAAATTTGTAAGTGCAATTTCTTTTGTGATATATGAATTGTCATTTAACAAAGTTTCATATTCTTGCCTAAATTCCTCCGGGATAGTTGGTAGAGACTTTGCCACAGCCCGACGAACTATAATATCATTTGTAGAAAGTGCCTTTTGTAAAATGAGTTTTCGATTTTCAAAAGATTCTGACACAGTTTCAAAAATAATATACTCTTTAATGGGGTAATAAACATTTGATTGTAATATAGTTATAGCTTCTAAATTAGATTTTTTTGTTTGCTGTATTGTATTGTACTCTTGAATAAATCTATTTTTATTAAGATATTTTTGTGCGATTTTTAAATTAAAACCTGATGTTTCTAACCACGCTTTTTTAAAATTTTCTATATCATATCCTGAAACTTGTTTTACAATTTTCAAGAAATCATCAGTATTTACATTTTTATAAGCATATATTTTTAAATACTTTTTAACAGCTTTTTGAAAGTTTTTTATTCCAATATCTTCACGTAATACATGCAAAGCCCAGGCTCCCTTTTTGTAAAACGACAACGAACTCGCTTTTTCATCCATTACTGCAATTGTGTCTGTTGCAGAAACACTATTTAAAAGTTGGGCATATTCATTTAGTTCATTATAAAAATAATCATCGCCAAACAATTGACGTTCAGCAAGCAGAGCATAGTAAGTAGCAAATCCCTCTTGCAACCAGTGATGTTTACCAGATTTAGCCGTAATAAGATTACCAAACCATTGATGTGCTAGCTCATGAGCATTTACATTAACATAATTTTGATCGTTAAATCCAATTTCATCTACCACAAAATCCTGTGAAAATATTGTAGAGGTTGTATTTTCCATACCAGCATATAAAAAATCACGAACTGGAATTTGACGATATATACCCCAGGGATACCTCACTCCTATTTCGCACTCAAGATATTCAAACAATTGTTTAGAATAGCGATAGGTGGCTTCAAATTTTGAAACATCATTTTTATCCAAATAAAATTCTAATAGTGTTCCAGATTTTGTAATGGTATTTTGCTTTTCAAAATTTCCAATAGCCAGCATAACTAAATATGAAGACATGGGTTTTTGCATTTTATAATGCTTCAAATTTGAATCGTTGGTTATAACTGAAGATTTGAAAAATCCATTTGAAAAAAAATCAAAATTATTCTTGAAACTTATAGAAATATTAAAAATTACTTTTTCATTTACATCATCAAAACTAGGCAGCCAATAACTGGTATATTTGCCCTGACCCTGTGTCCAAATTTGTAAATTATCATCTTTCCCTGTAAAATAAAGTGCTTGCTTTGGTTTTACTAAATACCTGAAGCTTAGTTTATTATTACCAATTTTAAAGCCTTCATATATATCCAATGTTTTGCCAGAATTTTTAAACGCAATAGATTTGCCATTAATAAGCACGTCAGAAAACGTCATTTTTTTTGCGTCAATTTTAATGGTGTCCATGTAGTTTTTTACTTTAAAATGGTAAGTAATAAATCCAGAAATTGAATTTTCGGTAACATTTGGATACACGACTGCATCACACTTTATAAAATCAACGTTATTAATTTGCTGAGCCATTGATAAATTAATAAAAAAAAGTAAAAATAAAAAACGAGGCATCATGTTGAGATTTTGCATTTAGCATTTAGTAAAAATTAACAAATTGATTTTACTGTAAGGGCTTACAATAGTAATACTAGAATTGAGGTTTAGCTTAGTATTAAAGTACTTTTAATTTTTATTTTCTAAAAGTGGTACAAATTTAAAATCTCCAAATTCTTGTTTTTCAAATTGAGTTTCATTAATCCTTATCAACAAGGTCATAATTTGTTCCCTTTCGCCCACAGGAATTACGAGCCTCCCTCCTATTTTTAATTGAGACATTAAAGGTTTAGGAATTACAGGAGCTCCTGCAGTAACAATTATACCGTCATAAGGAGCTTCGTCCTGAAAACCTTTATAACCATCACCAAATATCATTTTTCGTGGTCTAAAACCCAATTTTGGTAACAATAGTGAAGATTTTTTAAACAATTCTGTTTGTCGTTCAATAGTATATACAACGGCTCCCATGGCACACAAAATAGCCGTTTGATATCCACTCCCAGTTCCAATTTCTAAAATCTTATCATCTTTTTTTAAATTTAAAAGTTGGCTTTGAAAAGCAACGGTATAAGGTTGTGAAATAGTTTGATCAGCCCCAATGGGAAAAGCTTTATCTTGATAGGCATAATCTTCAAAACTAGAATTTAAAAACAGGTGTCTGGGAATCGTTTTTATGGCTTGTAAAACTCTTAAATCTAAAATTCCTTTTTCTAGAAGTTGCTTTGCTAATTGATTGCGTAGCCCCAAATGTTTAGATGTGTCTTTCAAAATTAGTAATAAAATTTTAGTAAAATTAAATTTTAAAAATTAAATTTCATATCAAAATCAGGTAAACTTTTATTTGATAATCTTTTAAACTTTAAACTAAAATACTACTTTTGATAAAATTAAGTTTTATGCTAAAAATAGGAGTTTTAGGTGCTGGTCATCTCGGAAAAATACATTTAAAGCTGTTAAACCAATCAAAAAAATATGAATTGGTAGGTTTTTATGACGAAAATTTAGAAAACGGGGCTAAAATTGAAGCAGAATTTGGTTACAAACAATTTAACACCATAGCTAAATTAATTGATTCCGTAGATGTAATAGATATTGTAACTCCCACGCTTTCGCATTATAAATGTGCAAGAGTAGCCATTAAAAGTGGCAAACACGTTTTTATTGAAAAACCCATTTCCACAACAGTGCAAGAGGCTCAAGAAATTATTTCCTTAGCTCAGGAATATAATGTTAAAGGACAAGTGGGGCATGTAGAGCGTTTTAATCCTGCTTTTATTGCTGTTAAAAATAAAATTGAAAATCCAATGTTTATTGAAACGCATCGATTAGCAGAATTTAACCCTCGTGGTACAGATGTACCCGTGGTTTTAGACCTAATGATTCATGATATTGATGCTATACTGAGTGTTGTAAAGTCTAAAGTAACATCAGTTCATGCAAGCGGAGTTTCTGTACTGAGTCAATCTCCAGATATTGCTAATGCTCGAATAGAATTTGAAAACGGCTGTGTGGCAAACATTACGTCGAGCAGGATTTCAATGAAAAATATGCGTAAGTCTCGTTTTTTTCAAAAAGATGCCTATATTTCTGTTGATTATTTAGAAAAAGTGTGCGAAGTAGTAAAAATGAAAGACGCCCCTGAGGTTCCGGGTGATTTTGATATGATTTTACAAAATGCCGAGGGTATTGATAATCCGCAAGTGTCTCAAAACAATGCAATTTTAGACGAACTAGAAACTTTTGCAGATGCTATTAATAATAATACTACTCCAATTGTAACTCTTGAAGACGGCACAGAAGCACTAAGGGTTGCTTATATGATAATTGATAGCATGAATAGTAAATAATTTGTTTCAGGTTTCAGATTTCAAAATTTAATTTATACATTTTATCTGACAATTTCAATTTTGAATTAAACATACTCACAATTAAATGGCTTTTCAAATAGAGTAAAAGCAAAAATAATTAAGGGCACCTCTAAAAACTTGTTTTGTCATGAAAAATAAGTATTTTAAAAAAGAACAAGGTGTTTTTTAAAATTCAACGAAGGTTTAGCAGTCGCTACATCAAGGAAGCATTTTAAA
>DAINSR010000013.1:0-17497 GCA_036741255.1 Flavobacterium sp. | reverse complement strand
AGTATGAAAATAGTCCATTTTTATTGGACTATATTGAATACATAATCGGTATTAGCAAAAAGAAAGTTACTTTTATTTTTTATCCCAAAATACGCATTAGATTTCGCAATGAAAGCTAAAAATATAATTGCAAAGCATATCACTGAATATTAATAAAAAAATAAAAACAAAGTGAAGTAATAAAAATAAGTGCTCACAGGCTTTTTTAAATTTTGAAATATGGTAATATTTAAAAGTTGTAAATTAACCGTTATTTTGAACACTTTGACCTACTTAAATCAAATTTCAAAATAACTAGCTTGCATTTATAAAATTAGTTTTTGTATCAAGAAAACTCAACTGTTGCAAAAAACATTATGCAACTATTTTTATAAACTTTTATATTGTTACCTCCTGCATTTGTAGTAATTGTTCCATATAGTTTCTATCGTTTGAAAGACGTGGTATTTTATGTTGCCCACCCAGTTTATCGTTCATTTTTAACCAATCATAAAACAGTTTTGACCGAGCTACATTAAGTACTAAAGGATTCAAAGTCATGTTATTGTAGCGTTTTGCTTCATAGTCAGAATTTAAGTTTTGAAGGTTTTTATCTAGCACTTCGCAAAATTCTTCTAAATCTTTTGGTAGTGTTTTAAATTCTATCATCCATTCATGAGCTCCTTGTTTGCTACCGTTCATAAATATGGGAGCCACTGTATAATCTGTTATTTCACAGTGCAGTGCCTTGCAAGTTGCGGTTAATGCCATTTCTGTGTTTTCTACCATTAGTTCTTCCCCAAAAACGTTTATATGGTGTTTTGTTCTTCCGGTTACTCTAATTCTATATGGGTTTAAACAGGTAAATCTAATGGTATCACCTATTATGTATCGCCACAAACCCGAATTTGTGGTAATCACAATTGCGTAGTTTTTGTTGAGTTCCACCTCGTTTAAACGAATGATTTTTTGGTTTTTTGTGTTTAAAGTTTCCATGGGAATAAACTCATAAAAAATTCCATAATCAAGCATTAAAAGCAAGTCACTTGAATTATTTAAATCTTGTAATGCAAAAAATCCTTCAGAGGCATTATAAATTTCATAATATTGAAAATTATCTTTAGGGAACAATTTTTTATACTGTTCTTTGTAAGGTTCAAAGTTTACGCCTCCATGAAAATAAACCTCAGCATTTGGCCAAATTTCATTCATGTTATTTTTTCCTGTTTGTTCTAATGCCTTGTGGAGCAATACCATCATCCAGCTGGGAACTCCCGCTAAACTAGTAACATTTTCATTTATAGTTTCATTAATAATGGCAGGCATTTTACTTTCCCAATCGCCCATTAACGAAATTTTACTACTGGGCGTGGAGCTAAACTCAGCCCAAATGGGCATATTATCAATTAATATTGCTGATAAATCTCCAAAAAAGGTGTTGTTGTCTTCATATAATTGTTTGCTACCACCAAGTCTTAAACTTTTACCAACAAACAGCTGAGAATCTTCGTTATTATTTAAGTACAAACACAGCAAATCTTTACTGGCTTTATAATGGCAGTTTTCTAGAGCTTCGTTGCTCACCGGAATAAATTTGCTTTTGGCATTGGTAGTCCCACTTGATTTTGCAAACCATTTAATGGGCGTGTTCCAAAAAATGTTTTGTTCCCCTTTTCTAGTACGTTCTATGAAGGGTTCTAACTCTTCATAAGTAGAAATGGGAATTCTATCTGTAAAAGTTTTGTAATTAAAAATGGAGCTAAATTCATATTTTCTTCCTATTTCTGTTTGTTCAGCTTGTTTTAAGATTTTAAAAAGTAATTCCTCTTGAACTTCATGCGGATATTTTAAAAACAATTCCATTTGATGGATTCGCTTTTTTAGTAAAAATGAGGTTATTGAATTTACAATTGAAAATGCCATTATTGAGTTTTGAATTATGATTTATGAATGATAACTTTACCAAAAATAACAAAATTTGTTTAATTTGAAAGGTTAAACAAAAAACTTTAGAAAGAATGATATACGAAGGTGTTTTAAACAAAATGCAAACAGAAATAGGAAACCCTATACAATATTACTTGGTATTTGAAAACAGTTTTTTGAACATGAATCAATTGATAGGCAAGGAAATAGAAATTTTATTTTTAGGATATCAATGTTTAAATTGTGGAAAATCTAAAAAAATTTTTAGACAAGGATTTTGTTATGATTGCTTTATGAGTAGTGCAGCCATGGGCGATTGGATAATGAAACCCGAGCTTAGTAAGGCTCATTTAAATATTGAAGATAGAGATTTAATCTATGAAAAAAAAGTGCAACTACAACCCCATATTGTATATTTAGCATTGTCTAGCGAAGTTAAAGTGGGTGTTACCCGAAAGGCTCAAATTCCCACCCGATGGATAGATCAAGGGGCCGTGCAGGCAGTACCAATTATTGAGGTGCCTAACAGGTATTTAGCAGGAATTACAGAGGTAGCTTTAAAAAATCATTTTGCAGATAAAACGGCATGGCAAAAAATGCTTAAAAATGAAGTTGAAGCAATTGATTTAGAGGCAGTGCAATTAAAAACTTTTGAATGGCTGCCCGATGCGGTAAAACCCTATTTTATTGAAAACCCTAAAATACTTAATTTGAACTATCCCGTGCAACAATATCCCTTAAAAGTGCAAAGTTTAAACTTAGATAAAACCCCTTTTTTTAGTCAGGTTGTAACGGGCATTAAAGGGCAGTATTTAATGTTTCAAGATGGTACTGTTTTTAATATCAGAAGTAATGAAGGATATGTGGTGCGTATTCATTTAAAATAGTTAAATCTTAAAGAACATCTCTAAAAATTATAAGATTGAATAATTATCTCGGTCGTTTAAAAAGTTGAGTTTTTTTCTGGTTTCGAGCATTTTTTCTTGGTTCAGTTCTATTATAAAAATGCCTTCATTTTCATTAAGGTTTAGTATGGTATTTCCTAGCTCATCAATAACTTGCGATTGTCCGTTGTAGTGGTGTAAATTGTCATCAGTACCTGTTCTATTTACGGCAACAACATAGCACAAATTTTCTACTGCTCTTGCTTTTAAAAGTATATTCCAAGCATTGATGCGAATAGTTGGCCAGTTTGCCACATAGAGCAATACGTCAAATTCTTCGTGATTTCTTGAAAATGCAGGGAAACGCAAATCGTAGCAAATTTGGGGGCAAATTTTCCAGTCTTTATAGTTGATGATGGTTTTTGAACCTCCTTTAGTATATGTTAAGTCTTCTCCTGCGAGAGAAAAAAGGTGCCTTTTGTTATAAAAATCTACCTTACCAGAAGGGTGCACAAATACAAAACGATTATAATTTTTTTTATTTTCTAAAATTACAAGACTGCCACACAAGGCACATTCTTTTTGTGCTGCTAGGGTTTTCATCCAGCTGATGGTTTCTCCATTCATGGTTTCTGCAATGGAAAATGGATTCATTGTAAACCCTGAAGTAAACATTTCTGGGAGTATAAATACATCAAAAGGATTTTTTTCTTGATTGAAACAGGCTTCTATAAATGCTCTATTTGATTTTGGGTCTTCCCAGATGAGTGAGTGCTGAAACAAGGCAATTTTCATTTGTTTTATTTTATTCATAGTTACAACTAATTGCATAAATATATTTGAAATACGAATTATGTAAATTTGGTCATCCAAAGTTCAAAAAAACAATTTTATACTTAAGCCCACCTCTAAAAATAAATCCTAAATTTGAGGAATTACCAATAAACAAATCTGTAAGATTAAAAAGTTATTAGTGTTGTGGATTTAAGGGATTAATAAAATCAAAAATACTAAATCATAAGGTTTTATTTTTGTTTTGCGAGTAAAAATAATTTATTAATAGGCTTCAATCACAAACAAAGGGGTTGTAATTATTTAATTAGTTTCAAATAGCGTTTAGCAATTTGCTCTTAAAAAACCACATTATTACTTCAACATTAGTTAAACTCGTTTTAAATTAAAAGAATTACATACTAAAAGGTTGGAGTTGTTTTTTTAAAATCTTACTTTTGTTTGATTTTTAAATAAACATTACAATCAAATTATACTATGGCAAAATCAGCACTTTTAAAGTCGTCTATTGCAAAAAACTACTGGATGACTCTTACGGGTTTGTTTTTATGCTTGTTTTTAGCAGGACACTTAGCAGGTAATCTTCAACTAATTTTTGGCACCGCCCAGCAGTTTAATGAATATGCTTTGTTTATGACTACTAATCCGGCAGTAAAAATACTTTCTTATGTTACTTACATTTCTATTATTTTTCATGCGGTGGACGGAATTTTACTTGCTATTCAAAACAAAAAAGCACGTCCTGTTGCTTATGCTAAAAACAGTCCAGGGGCAAACAGCAGTTTGGCTTCTAGAAACATGGCAGTTTTAGGAACTCTTATCTTGGTGTTTATTGTAACACACATGGTTAATTTTTGGGCAAAAATGCATTTTGATAAAAATATGCCACTCGTTCAAAAAGAGATAGACGGACAAATGGGAGTAAAACAAGTGCAGCTAGTAGGGAATAAAGATTCGCAAATGCCTTTTTTTCAATTAGACGAAACAGGTAAATTGTCTCAAGCTTTTTTTGACAAAATTAAAGTGCAAACTCAAGGACAATATGATTTAGAAATAGTTGATGTTACAAAAATAGTAAACAAAAAAACGGGTGAGGTAGTTTTTCAAGGATATAAAGATTTGCACAAACTGACCGTTGATTTTTTTAGAGACCCAAAAACTGGATTATTGTTTACATTATTATATGTATTTTCTATGGGAGTATTAGCCTTTCACCTGTGGCATGGCTTTGCCAGTTCGTTTCAATCATTAGGATTAAATCACCCAAAGTATAATCACAAGATAAAATTATTTGGCATGGCGTTTTCTATAATAGTACCATTGTTGTTTGCTGCGGTTCCGTTATATATTCATTTTACAAAATAAATTGATCCTGATTTTTTCAGTAAAAACACAATATAATTATGATATTAGATTCTAAAATACCAAGCGGACCATTGTCAGAAAAATGGACCAATCACAAAAACCATTTAAAATTAGTAGCTCCTAACAACCGTCCAAAAATAGACATTATTGTTGTTGGTACAGGTTTAGCAGGTGCATCGGCAGCAGCTTCACTAGGGGAAATGGGATATAATGTTAAGGCATTTTGTTTTCAAGATTCGCCAAGAAGAGCACATTCTATTGCAGCTCAGGGCGGAATCAATGCGGCAAAAAATTATCAAAATGACGGTGATAGTGTGTATCGTTTGTTTTATGACACTATAAAAGGTGGCGATTACAGAGCCAGGGAAGCTAATGTACATCGTTTAGCAGAAGTGTCAGGAAGCATCATTGACCAATGTGTGGCTCAAGGAGTTCCATTTGCTAGAGAATATGGTGGAATGTTAGATAACCGATCTTTTGGTGGAACACAAGTACAACGAACTTTTTATGCAGCCGGACAAACGGGACAGCAATTGCTTTTAGGGGCATACTCTGCACTATCAAGACAGATAGGTTTAGGACGTGTTAAAATGCACAACCGTCATGAAATGCTCGATTTAGTAAAAATAGACGGCAAGGCACGTGGAATAATAGCTAGAAACTTAGTAACAGGTGAAATAGAAAGACACTCAGCACATGCAGTAATTATTGCCTCTGGAGGATATGGAAACGTATATTTTTTATCCACAAATGCTATGGGTAGCAATGTAACAGCTGCCTGGAAAGTTCACAAACAAGGAGCATTATTTGCAAATCCTTGTTATGTTCAAATTCACCCTACTTGTATTCCTGTGCATGGAACAAATCAGGCAAAACTTACCTTAATGTCTGAGTCGCTTCGAAATTCAGGACGCATCTGGGTTCCTAAGAAAAAAGAAGATGCAGAGGCAATTCGTGAAGGAAGATTAAAACCAACACAATTAGCCGAAGAAGATAGAGATTACTATTTAGAGCGAAAATATCCGTCTTTTGGAAACTTAGCACCCAGAGATATTTCTTCAAGAGCAGCAAAAGAAGTATGTGACGAGGGAAGAGGCATTGAATCTAACGATACTAACGAAGGGGTTTTCTTAGATTTTTCAACAGAAATTCAAACTAAAGGACGACAAGTCGCTTATGCTAAAGGCAATCACAACCCCACTCCAGAGGAGATTGCAGCATTTGGAAAAGAATGGCTAAAAGAAAAATATGGTAACTTATTTGCCATGTATGAAAAAATTACAGACGAAAACCCTTATGAAACCCCCATGAAAATTTATCCCGCAGTGCATTATACCATGGGAGGCGTTTGGGTAGATTATAACTTACAATCTACCATTCCTGGTTGTTTTGTTGCGGGTGAAGCAAACTTTTCTGATCACGGAGCTAATCGTCTTGGAGCATCTGCCTTGATGCAAGGACTAGCAGATGGTTATTTTGTTCTTCCTTATACCATTTCAAATTATTTGGCAGACGAAATTAAGACCGGAAAAATTGCAACAGACTCCCCAGAATTTGATGAAGCAGAAAACAGAGTTAAAGAAACAATAAACCAATTTTTAAATACTAAAGGAACAAAATCAGTTGATTATTTTCATAAAAAACTTGGCAACATCATGTGGAATAAGGTGGGAATGGCAAGAAATGAAAACGGATTAAAACAAGCTATTGAAGAAATTGCAACCTTAAAAGAAGATTTTTATAAGAACGTAAATGTTCCGGGTGCGGCAGACGAACTTAATCCACAGCTAGAAAAAGCACTTCGTGTGGCAGATTTAATTGACTTGGGGCAGTTAATGGCAATGGACGCTTTGCAAAGAAATGAATCTTGTGGTGGTCATTTCCGTGAAGAATATCAAGATGCTGAAGGGGAAACACTTCGTGATGACGAAAACTTTTCGTTTGTGAGCGCATGGGAGTATAAAGGAAATGACATTAGTAATGAAGAGCTTCATAAAGAACCTCTCAAATATGAATATATAAAAATTGCCGCTCGAAATTATAAGTAATAAACAGGTAAAATGAGTGTAATAATAACAAAAAAACTAATCACTCTATTTTAAAAAAAACTGAAAAGTATATGTTTTGGTTCGGTAGTACATTAAAATTTTAATGAAACAAGTCATATAGGTTTAATTGTAACTTTTTGAAGCAGTCTTAAACTAGTTGAACAAAAGGAGTTGGGGTAGAATTTATATGAGAATTTAAAATTGTTGTTTAAAAAAGATATTGATATAATTAATGAAAGTAAAATTAAAAACGGATATTTTCTCCAAGAAATAAACCAGTCAAAAGAACTTATATATGGATAACAAAATAAAAAAGTCCCTTTTTGATATTATTTATGTCTTGTTATAATTATAGATGAGTTTTTAATTGACAATAAAAATGATGAGTTTTATTTTAAAAATAAAATATTGAGAAATGCCGTAGAAAGAAATTTGGAAATAATTGGGGAAGCAACAAATAAAATTTTGTTATTAAATCCATATATTTCTATAACAAATGCTTGAAAGATTGTAGATATAAGAAACAAAATAATACATAGATATGATGGGAAAAAGATGTAAATATTTAGATTATTATTGTAAATCATCTACTAACTCTTAAAATTGAAGTGAACCAATTATTAAATCAAAAAGAAAAAAAATAATATGTCAGCAGCAAAAAACATTAATATTACACTAAAAATTTGGCGACAAAAAAATGCCAATGCTAAAGGAAAAATAGAAACATACAAACTAAATAATGTTTCTACAGCCAGTTCGTTTTTAGAAATGTTAGATCAGCTAAACGAACAGCTCATCAATGAAAATATAGAACCCATAGCTTTTGATCACGACTGCCGTGAGGGTATATGTGGCATGTGTTCACTATACATAAACGGTAGAGCACACGGTCCAGAAACTGGCACAACAACCTGCCAATTGCACATGCGAAAATTCAATGATGGCGACACTATCTACATAGAACCCTGGAGAAGCAAAGCCTTTCCCGTTGTAAAAGACTTAATAGTAGATAGAAGTGCTTTTGATAGAATACAGCAAGCAGGAGGCTTTGTATCTGTAAACACCTCTGGTAGAACTATTGATGCAAATGCTATTCCAATACCTAAAGACGATGCTGATAAAGCCTTTATGGCTGCAGCCTGCATTGGTTGTGGTGCTTGTGTTGCCAGCTGTAAAAATGGGTCAGCAATGCTTTTTGTGGGGGCAAAAGTATCACAATATGCACTCCTCCCACAAGGAAAGGTTGAGGCCGCACAACGAGTACAAAACATGGTTCGTCAAATGGATGAAGAAGGATTTGGAAACTGTACAAACACCGGGGCCTGTGAAGTGGAATGTCCAAAAGGAATTTCTTTAGAAAACATTGCTCGCATGAATCGCGAATATTTAAAATCAAGTTTTTAATACTTATTATACAAATTGATAAACGCATACATTAATTTGTGTGCGTTTTTTTTTGAAACAGCGTGCTAGGTTATCTCAAAAAAAATTACCCAATATTTTAAGAGATTTTAAAAAGGAATTCATTGAAGATTGATGAACTCCCATTAAAACAATAAATACAAGCAAATAAAGTGCTTATTATTCCTATCATTACTTTTTAAACTGCTGTTAATGAAGCATTTCTCTTTCAAATCTTGAAAACTTTTTGTTGAAATTATTGAATATGATTTTCTCTTTATTATAATAAATAGTATCATTTGCAAGCATCATAATTTCTAATAAACTTCTATAACGTTCAATATCTGAAACGATGTCAACCGCTACTTTGTTTTGATCATTAATAGATAAACTTTTGTAATACGTTAAGTTTTCTTGATATTTTACTAATAGTATTTTTAGAATTTGTTGTGCTTTTTTTGTTTCGCCTATTTCATAATATCCTTGTATAAAAGGTTCTACGAGTGTGTAATAGCCAAAAATCTCAACAGGCATTTTTTCCATAGCTAGGTCAATGAGCTTTTTTGCCTTTTCATTTTTGCCTTCGTTAATAAGTGTTTCCATTAATCGGGCTATATTAGACCTGTAGGTAACGCTATTTTTTTTGGTTTCAATATCGTGCATTACATTTGGGTTTCCACTATTTCCCCAGTCCCATTTCATAACGTTATTAAACATTTTATCGCTATCTATTAATCCCATGTCTAGTGGACTATCGTTATCATCTTTTACTGTTTTTATGGGTACAATTTTATAGCACATACCGTCTAACTCTAAGTAGTCTTTTAGCCATAAAAAATCTTCGTCTGCAAGACTACCTCCTGTAAAATACATGGGGCGTTTCCAGTTGTTTTCATTTAAAATATCGAGCATTATAAGTCGGTTTTTGTATAACGCTTGCCCTTTTATGGTAATATTTATTTGAGGAACAATAGAATCATAAAATTTTTCAGAAACAACTTTATTTTTAATAATTGTTTGTTTGTCAATGGGTAAAATTATCTTGTTTGACGGATAATAATGCATTCGTTTGCCACTATTCATTTCTACGGTGGCACGATCGTCATTTTCTATTTTTATGAAATTTAAAATATCGTTTAGTAATAATGGTTCTTTTGTTTTTTCTACAAATAAAATGCCGTCTCTTTTGCTTCCTTTATATTGATCTCTTTTAAATGAAATAGGAATCGGATCTGATTCGTATGCCTTATTCTTCATTTGGTCAATGTACCAATCTGTTGCCAGTAAACTTGTGTTTACAATTCTAACATCTGTTCTATAACCCTCTATTTCTTGTGCATACCACAGTGGAAAGGTATCATTATCGCCAATAGTAAAAAGAATAGCATTTGGTTCACAAGAATCTAAATAAGATTTTGCCATGGCAAGAGCAGTATATTTTCCAGATCTGTCGTGATCGTCCCAGTTTTCTTTAGCTAATAAAACAGGACCTGCTAATAAGGCACTTGCCATAACAACAGGAAGAGCTATTTTAGGGCTTAAATATTTTTTTAGTCCCTCAAAAATAGCAAAAACGCCATACCCCATCCACATGGCAAAAACAAAGAAAGAACCCACAAGAGCATAGTCTCTTTCTCGGGGTTCAAAAGGGCGTTCGTTTAAAAATATTTTTAATGCAAAGCTGGTAAACAAAAACAAAACAAGCAGCACATAAAAACTTTTTAAATCTTTTTTAGCATGAAAAATTATTCCTATGATTCCTAAGACAAAAGGCAGAAAATAATAAGTGTTTCTGGCTTTGTTATTTTTCATATCTGTGGTTAATTGCGATTGATTGCCTAGCCTAGCACTGTCATAAGGAGTAATGCCACTTATCCAATTTCCGTTTTCGACATCTCCTTTGCCTTGAATGTCGTTTTGACGACCCACAAAATTCCACATTAAATACCTCCAGTACATGTAGCCAAATTGATACTGAAACATAAACTGCATATTGCTGGCAAATGAAGGTTTTTCTACAATTAAATAATCGCCATAAGTGGTTAAAAACCTTTCGTAGTCTTCTAAATCTAGCTTACCTTGATTATAAGCAGTTCTAAAATCGGTAACAATTTGAACTAATTCTTGTTCTTGTGCATATTCTGGATTAATTTCAAAATCTAGAGGTTCTGTATAAGACATGTAATTTTGAATATGGTCTCTGCTCCACATTCTAGGTAAAAAACCTTTGTGCCTGTCATCTAAATTTTGATTTGCATTTTTATAGTCATTTGTAATAACATATTTTCCAGTAGCATAATCTCTCTCATAGTTTGGTTTTTCATCAAAATAAGGATTGTTTTCATCTATACCTGCAAAAGCCTCAGAATACATGGGACCATAAAATGTTTTTTGTTCGCCATATTGCTCTCTGTTGTAGTAGGCTAACACTTCAGCGGCATCAGATGGTTTGTTTTCATTTATGGGAATATCTGTATTTGCTCTAATGGGCAACATTATCCACGTAGAAAAACCTATTAAAATGAAAAGCAAACACAGCAAAATAGTGTTGTAAAAAACATGTCCTTTTTTTTGTGTATAATTTAAACCAAAATAGAAAAAAGCTATGATAACTAAAAAGGCAAAGATAGTCCCCGAATTGAAAGGTAACCCAAAACTATTTACTATAAAAATTTCTGACTTCCCAAAAAACGATAGTGTATAAGGTAATAAAAACTTAAACACAAAAAATAAAACAATTACAACCACAACATTTGCAACAATAAAATTTTTAACGGTTATGGTTTTATATTTCTTAAAAAAATATAACATCCCAATAGCAGGAATGGTGAGTAATGCCATAAAATGAACTCCAAAAGAAAGTCCGATAACTAAAGATATTAAAACCAGCCATTTATTGCCTCTAGGGGTGTCCATTTCTAATTCCCAGCGGAGTGCAAGCCATATTAATATAGCTATGAATAAAGAAGCCATGGCATATACTTCTGCCTCTGTGGCATTAAACCAAAAACTATCTGTAAATGTAAACGCTAAACTTGCTACTAATGCACTACCTAAAATCATTATTTCATTGTAGTGGTCTTTGTCATTTGATGTGGGGATAATTTTTCTTAATAAAATTGTCATGGACCAAAACATAAATAGCACTGTAAAGGCACTAGAAAAAACCGACATCATGTTAACCATCAACGCTATGGTGTCATTACTGATAGCAAACATGGCAAAAAATGAACCTATCATTTGAAACAAAGGAGCTCCGGGCGGATGGCCAATTTCTAGTTTTGCGGCAGTTGAAATGTATTCGCCACAGTCCCAAAAACTTAAAGTGGGTTCAACAGTTAAACTATATGTAACAAGTGCTACTGCAAATGCAAACCAGCCGAGTGAAGTATTCCATTTATTGAAATTAAATGCTGTCATTTTTGTGTACTAATGTGTTTTATTAATTGCAAGATGCAAAGAAACTATTTTTTATTTAGATGTAGCACTGAAATTTATTTTTTAATATTTTTTTTAATATCTTTTTGTATTAAAAAAAATATGCCTTACATTTGCACTCGCATTTCTAAATTGTGTCCTATGGTGTAATGGTAACACTACGGTTTTTGGTACCGTCATTCAAGGTTCGAGTCCTTGTGGGACAACTTTTCACTACATTAATTTGTACATTCATTATTCTCTAAATATTAATTATTTAGAGGTTTTTTATTTAACACAAATCAAAGGCAGTAGTGCGTGTTGCAATTTTAAAATTATGTAACACTGTTTAACGAAGTTTTTGAAAAAAATCCCATAATACTATACCAGCACTCACCGCTATATTTAA
Source organism: Flavobacterium sp. (assembly GCA_036741255.1). Classification (GTDB taxonomy): domain Bacteria; phylum Bacteroidota; class Bacteroidia; order Flavobacteriales; family Flavobacteriaceae; genus Flavobacterium. The sequence goes on along the minus strand of DAINSR010000013.1, from coordinate 5,276 downwards.
TGAGTGTTTTGTTCCCAATTGCGGAATTTCAATAGCTCCATCACACAAATCAATGGCTTCTTGATGCACACCTTTTACCTCATTGCCAAAAATAAGAACCTGTTTTTTATTACTTTCTATTTGAAACTCCTGAAGCATAATAGAATGTTCTACTTGTTCAACAGCAAAAACAGAAAAATGGTTTAGCTTTAATTTTTTTATGAGGGGTACAATATCAGGCACATATTCCCATGTAACAGTATCTGTGGCACCCAATGCTGTTTTGTGTATCTCTTTATTTGGCGGTACAGCTGTGATGCCACACAAATAAATTTTTTCAACTAAAAAAGCATCACACGTTCTAAAAACCGAACCTATATTGTGCAAACTTCTAACATCATCTAAAATAACGATAAGAGGTGTTTTTGAAGCTTCTTTAAACTCGTTTATACTTTTTCGTTCCAACTCGGCATTGGCTAATTTTCTCATGAAGTAATGATGTTTTTATTTGAAATTACAAAGATATTCATTTGAGTTTAATTTATTTATCGCTTATTTTTTTTTACAGAAGTGCTTCAGGAGTATAATTAATAGCATAGTGGAAATACTAAACAAATCTAATTGCAGGAATAATTGCTTTACAATTCCTTCTAAAAAACCATCAATTAGCTTTGTATTAATAATCAGGCTTGGGTTACTAAACTAAAACAAGGCATCATTATTAGCACTTCTTCAAAACCAAAGTTTTAATTACATTTGTTGCATCATTAATAAAACAAAATTTGAGCATCTACAAAAGTCTTTTTAAACAAACGGCAATTTATGGCATCGCTACGGTTTTACCACGAATGCTCAGCTTTTTATTAGTAAGGCTATATACAGACTATTTGCCTGCGGATGAATATGGCGAAGTTTCCATTATTTTTGCTTACCTTATATTTTTTAATGTGGTGTTGTCTTATGGAATGGAAACCGCTTTTTTTAGATTTTATAACAAAGAAATTGATAAAAAAACCGTGCTCTCTACCGCTACTATCTCGCTCTTCTGGTCGTCTATTGGTTTTTTAGCATTATCCATTCTTTTTAGAAACAATATTGCACACTACTCACAAATAAATGTAGATTATATTGTATTTACTATTTGGATTTTGACTTTAGATGCTCTTGCAATAATTCCGTTTTCAAAAATAAGAGCTGAAAATCGTCCATTAAAATATGCTGTTATAAAAATATTAAACGTGGTTGTTAACCTATTATTGAACCTCTTTTTTATCGTTTATCTGCCTCAAATAGGCTCAAATACAAATAATGCTTTTTGGCACACTATTTATGTACCTAACTTTCAAATGGGATATATTTTTGTATCAAATTTAATGGCAAGTTTGCTCACGCTGACTATGGTTTTGCCTCATTATTTTAATTTCAAATGGCATTTTAATTTTGCTTTATGGAAGCAAATGATGCACTACGGACTACCAATATTAATAGCTGGACTTGCTTTTGCCATTAACGAGCATTTTGATAAAATCTTGCTTAGTTATATGGGTGTTCCTCTTCAAGATATTGGGTCTTATGCGGCTTGTTATAAAATAGGTCTTTTTATGGTGCTTTTTAGAACCGCATACACGCTGGGTGTTGAGCCATTTTTTTTCAGTCATGCAAACAATAAAAACGCCCCCCAAACTTATGCCACTGTGACAAAATATTTTGTCATTTTAGGTTCGCTAACGTGTTTAGTCGTAATTGTTTTTGCAGATGTTTTAAAATTGATTTTGGTAAACAATCAAAGCTATTGGTCTGCCATGCACATTGTGCCTTTAATTGTTCTTGCTAATTTCTTTTTAGGCATTTATACAAATTTATCCGTTTGGTACAAATTAATTGACAAAACAAAAATAGGGGCTTATATTTCCATTATTGGAGCTTTTGCAACGTTGGTTTTAAACCTGCTTTTAATTCCAATTATTAGTTATACAGGATCTGCAGTAGCCACAATCTTTGCCTACGGAATCATGATGTTTGTGTCCTATTATTTAGGTCAAAAAAAATATCCAATTCCTTATGATAAAATATCTATTTTCACTTATTTAGGGTTGGCAGTAATACTCTCGGGTGTATCGTTTTACATTCCCATTTTTCGGGAAACATACCTTTTTGGTAGTATCGCAATTTTGTTTTTTATTTACTTTGTTTATAAAAACGAAAGGCAAACAATATTAAAAATAATCAAACGAAAAAATCCATAATTATAGCCACTATTATAAACTAAAATTAAGAGTGTTTTTATTTTAGGGCAAATGCATTAAAAAATGAGTATTTTGAATAGATAGTTATTTCAAACTACTTTTTTTAGTCTTTTTAATTTTGATGTTCTTTTTAAAAAAAAATCTTTTTTGTGCTAATGCAAAATTTTATCTTGCGTTTTGTGTTTCACTTCTTTTGTACAGTATCTGAATTTTATACTTAGTTTACAATTATTAAGTGTATCCTAAAAACTTAAACAAAGGTCGTTTTTTTAAATACGATAAATTCTGTTCGTTTTGATATGCCTCACGTTCAAAAGAAATATTAGTATATGCTTGCTTTACATTTCCTAATCGTATAAAACGAATAACAAATTCAAACAAATACCACACATAAAATAAAAGTATGGCAAGCTCAAGTTGTTGTCTTAAATGGATTTTTTCATGGTTTAGCAAAATATTATTTTTGCTATCCATTTTGTTTGATACGAAAATAAAAGGGAAAAAAGCAATACCTCTAACCCATGTAGGCATAGAATATTTAAAAACAATTACAATCATTTCCACAAAGTTCTTAAATTTGTATAGTTATGAATGCAAATATAGACCCAAATATTTTAATAGAAGGCGAAGATTTTTATTACACGCCTCAGGGATATAAGTGTTTTACTGAAAAGCATCATCTTAAAAGAGGCTATTGCTGTAAGAGTGATTGTAAACACTGCCCATACGGTTTTGACAAAAAAACGGGAACTTTAAAAAAACCATCTCGTTAACTAAAATAATTGCAACGTATAAATTGATTATAACATTAAATTTGATTGTATGAATACATTAAAAAATTTGTCATTAGTTATTTTTGTTATACTAACTTCTTGCAGCAGTATTCAAGTTAATTCAGATTATGACAACAAAGTCAATTTTGACTCTTATAAAACCTATGCATATTTAAAATCAAACGTTGATAAACTTCAGGTATCAGATTTAGACAAAAAGAGAATTCTCTACTCAATAGATGACTATATGATTACAAGAGGATTTAAAAAATCAGAAAGTCCAGACATGTTAGTTAGTATTTTTACTACTAAAAGCAAAAAAATAGATGTAGTGAACAACAATTTCTGGGGAATGAGTTGGGGTTGGAGTCCTTGGTGGGGAATAGGATTTAATACTGTCTATGTCAGTGAACAAGGTACGCTTTTTATAGATTTTTATGATGCTAAATCAAGAGAACTAATCTGGCAAGGTGAAGGTTCAGGTTCGTTATCAAAAAATGTTCAAAAAAAAGATGCTCAAATAAAACAATTTGTTGAAAAAATTCTAAAACAATATCCGCCTACAAATAAAACATCTTCTATTTAAGATATTTTTTAGAGGTAGCCTTTAGTTAGTTTTAAATCAAAACCATCGCTGTTTTTAATAAAAAGAATGAAAAAAGGTATGTTTGACGATAGTGTCTATTAAAAATTTATTTCACTAACCTTTATTTTTTAGGTACTTGATGCTATGCGTTGTGATTGTGCTTTTTGTAAAATTGCTTTTTTAAGTCACAGAATACACTAAAAGAAAAAATAGCATCTCAAAAAAGAAAACTTCCTTTTTATTAAATTTCCATCTTTAAAAATATAAACAACTAATTACTATTTACTACTTTTGCACCTTCAAAAATCTAAGAAATGCAATTACATCAAATTCTAACTCTTCATATACAAGATGCGGTTCAAAATTTATTTGATTTCAATATTGAATCTTTTGAATTTCAAGCTACTAGAAAAGATTTTGAGGGAGATGTAACTTTAGTTGTTTTTCCGTTAGTTAAAATTTTAAAAGGTAACCCTGCTGCTATAAGTACAAAAATTGGAACATATTTAGTAGAGAAAAAAAGCATAGTTAATAGTTTTAACGTAGTGGGTGGATTTTTAAATTTAGTAATATCAGACGAATATTATCTTAATTTTTTTAATTCTATAAAAGATAATAGAAAATTTGGTTCTGTTCCTGTTCATGAAAATGCAAAAGCAATTATAGTAGAATATTCTTCTCCAAATACAAATAAACCTTTACATCTGGGGCATGTGCGTAATATTTTATTAGGCTATGCTATTGCTGAAATCATCAAAGCATCGGGCAAAAAAGTATATAAAACACAAATTGTTAATGACAGAGGAATTCATATTTGCAAGTCAATGCTTGCATGGCAAAAATTTGGAAACGGACAAACGCCAGAAACAATTGGTTTAAAAGGCGACAAGTTAGTGGGTAACTTCTATGTAGAATTTGATAAAAATTATAAAAATGAAGTAGCCCAGCTCATAGCAGGTGGACTACCTGAAGAAGAAGCAAAAAAATCAGCTCCATCTATTATAGAAGCACAAGAAATGCTTCGTAAATGGGAGGCAGGAGATGAAGAGGTTGTGGCTTTATGGAAAAAAATGAATCAATGGGTTTATGACGGTTTTGAACAAACGTATAAAAAATTAGGTGTCAATTTTGATAGTTATTATTATGAAAGTAACACTTATTTGCTGGGTAAGGAAGTGGTGCAACTGGGACTGGAAAAAGGGATTTTTGAAAAAGATATAGACGGGTCTGTGTGGATAGACCTGACAAATGAGGGCTTAGATAGAAAAATAGTCCTACGGTCTGATGGCACTGCGGTATATATGACACAAGACATTGGCACTGCTATTCAGCGTGTAAAAGATAATCCAGACGTAGGTGGCATGGTTTATACAGTGGGTAATGAGCAAGATTACCATTTTAAAGTATTGTTTTTAATCTTAAAAAAATTAGGTTTTGAGTGGGCAGATAGTTTGTATCATTTGTCTTATGGAATGGTAGAGTTGCCTTCTGGAAAAATGAAATCGCGCGAGGGAACAGTAGTAGATGCAGATGATTTAATTGCTGAGATGTTTGCCACGGCTCAAAAAATTTCTGAGGACTTAGGGAAGTTAGAAGGTTATACAAATCAAGAAAAAGCAGCGTTATATGAAACCATTGGAATGGGAGCCTTAAAATATTATATTTTAAAGGTAGATCCAAAAAAACAAATGC
>DAINSR010000012.1:16790-18541 GCA_036741255.1 Flavobacterium sp. | reverse complement strand
TAAACGTATTTGCAAATTTTTTTTAATTATTTTAATCTAAAATAGTATTAATATATTTTAATAATGTCTATTTAACCAACTCAATAGAATAAATTAATATTTTTCCAATGTTTTACATCTAAAATTATGCAATTGAGACAAATATGAAAAAAAATAATCAGATTTGTTATTGAAAAAAATGAATTTGTACGTTCGTATTATAACAAATTGGTGTAAAATATAACACGTAAAATTATTAATGAGAACTTCTTAATCTCTACTTGACAATTTTGAAAACAGTCGCAAAAATTCAACATATAACCACACTAAGGTTATCATTAAACCCATAGCAGCAAACCACTCCATATATTTAGGAGCTTTTGTTTGTATGCTCTTTTCTATCATATCAAAATCTAAAAAAAGATTTAATGCTGCCACAACAATTACAAAAACACTAATTCCAATGCTCATCAATGAATTTCCTTGATGTATAGGCTGAAAGGTTATAAAAAAAGAAGCAATCCATGAAATCAAGTAAAATACAAAAATAGCTAATGTAGCACCTATTACAACCGATTTAAATGTTTCAGTAACCTTAACTACTTGATACTTATACAACCCAAAACAAACGATAAAAGTAATGAATGTAGCACTTACTGCTTGTATCACTAACCCAGGATACATAGCTTCAAAAACTGCAGATAAACCTCCTATGAATAATCCTTCAAACAAGGCATAAGCTGGAGCAGTATAAGGAGCTGTTGTTGGCTTAAAAGACGCAATTAAAACCAATACAAAACCAGCAACTCCACCCCCAATTGTAAAAATCATAGGACTATATCCACTAGCCACTAGCCACCAACTCACAAGAGCAGTGGACAACAGTAGCAAAAGCATTACAAAACTTTTGTTTATAGTACTCTCAATACTCATGTAACTATTTTGAAAAGCTATTGATTGATTGTGAACTCTACTTGTGTTTTCAAACTTTTTTTCACTTAAAAAAGGATTACTCGATTTAAATTCCATGATTTTTACAAATATTAATATTTTAAAAAACTATTCTATTTCAGATACTCTAAGGGTATTTACCATCCCTTTATCAACAATTGGCATTGCAGCAAGATTGATAAGCATGTCTCCTTTTTTAACATATCCTTTTTCTTGGGCAAATTTGTTAATGTCTTCAACCGTATCATCTGTGCTTAAAAACTTGTCATAATAAAACGCTGTAACGCCCCAAAGCAAGTTTAATTGAGTTAAAATTCTTTCGTTTGATGTAAATACTAAAATTTGAGTTTTGGGTCTCCAAGCCGAAATTTGGAATGCAGTATAACCACTATTTGTAAGAGTTGAGATTACTTTTGCATTAATGTCATTTGCCATTACAGCAGCATGATAGCATATAGACTTAGTTATAAACCGCTTTGTTTTAACATGAGGAGCATTTAGTGGCACTTGAATAAGTGGAGAGTCTTCAACAGCCTCAATAATATTTGTCATGGTTTCTATAACCTGAACTGGATAAGCCCCCACAGATGTTTCGCCTGAAAGCATTACTGCATCTGCACCATCCATAACAGAGTTTGCTACATCGTTTACTTCGGCACGTGTGGGTGTTAAAGAGGTTATCATAGTTTCCATCATTTGTGTGGCAACGATAACTGGAATACGAGCAGTTTTTGCTCTATGAATTAATTTCTTTTGAATTAAAGGAACCTCATGGGCAGGAATTTCAACCCCTAAATCGCCTCGAGCTACCATTAAACCAT
>DAINSR010000012.1:10750-16758 GCA_036741255.1 Flavobacterium sp. | reverse complement strand
CAACCGCCTCTGGTTTCTCAATTTTTGCTACCACTGGAATTTTGTGATCTGAATGTTTACTAATTAAATCATGCAAAAGCATCAAGTCCTCTGGAGTTCTAACAAATGATAAAGCAATCCAGTCCACTTTGTTTTCAATAGCAAAAAGGGCATCTTTAATGTCTTTTTCTGTTAAAGCAGGTAAAGAAACTTTTGTATTTGGTAAATTAACCCCTTTTTTTGATTTTAATGGTCCTCCCTGAACTACAACTGCTTCAACTTCTGTTTGTTTGTCTGTTTTAACAACCTCAAAAATTAATTTTCCGTCATCTAAAAGGATGCGTTCACCAGGATTAACATCTTTTGGAAATTCTTTATAATTCATATAAACCCTTGAGGCAGTTCCTAAAATATCCTCTGCAGTTGTAAACGTTATAACATCTCCTTTTGCAACTACAACATTCTCTTCCATTACTCCCACACGAAGTTTAGGACCTTGCAAATCAGCTAAAATTGACGTAGTAAATCCATATTCTTTGTTTAATTCTTTAATCATGTTTATTCGATTACTAACATCTGAGTAGTCGGCATGAGAAAAATTAATTCTAAAAACGTTTACCCCTGCTACAATCATATCTTTCAAAACCTCTTTAGAGCTAGTTGCTGGTCCTAAAGTGGCAACAATTTTTGTTTTTTTATTCGTTGGCATACTAAAAAATTAAATTACTTTTTGTTTTTATTTTTTTTGTGTCTAAAACATAAGTCATGGACACATATTTTATTTTTTTTATTTCATTAACAATCGATTTATGATCGATGCTTTTATTTTCTGAATCTATTTTTAATATAAAATCAGCTTGTTTAAATTCTGGAACGAGATACATTATTTGATTAAATTGCATCATCAAAAAATCGTCTGAATTTACAGTATTTACTGAAGATTTATTTTCTAATAAATTCCATGTCATATCACGCTCATGGTCATCAAAAACATATCTATCAAAAGAACTTGATTTCTTTTTTTCATTTTTATCAATAACGTCAAAAAAACGAAACTTTGTGTTTAAATTCTTATTGAAAACAAAAGCTAGTTTTGTAACTTCTAATGAAGTATGTATGGCAATTAACTCAAAATTAGTAGTTGAAAATTCTTCTAATTGCAATTTAAAAACCGCCATTTTATTAAATTATGATGTAAATATACATTTTATTAGACTTAGTTGCTTATTAATGCAAAATAAGTGTAGGATATTTTTTAACGAAAACGATATAGCTATAAAGAGTATTATTATTTACTAGCTATTTTTTGTTGAAATGCAAAGTAAGCTCTTTGTGAGGCTTTTTCCTCTGCCTTCTTCTTTGAGGTTGCTCTTGCACTAGCCACAACTTTTTCGTTGATTAATAATTTTACACTAAAAAATTTTTGTCCTTCAATACCCGTATCTTCAAAAAAATCAAATTGAAATGGTAGTTTTTCTTTTTGACACCATTCTATTAAAAGACTTTTATAACTCGTTATCTTACCCTCTAATTTATCTAAGTTTACGTAATTAGAAATTATTCTCTTTTCAATAAATTCTTCACAAGCCTTAAAGCCTTTATCTAAATATATGGCTCCTATAAAAGCTTCAAATAAATTTCCGTGAATATTTTCACCAAAATGATTTGGCGAAACTTTACTTTCTACAAATTGAATCAAATTAAAATCTCTTCCTAGCTCATTGAGGTGTTCTCTGCTTACAATTTTTGAGCGTGTTTTTGTTAAATAACCCTCATCGGCAGCTGGTACTTTTTTATATAAAAAAGCTGAAATAACACTTCCTAAAATAGCATCTCCTAAAAATTCAAGTCGTTCATAATTAAAAGGCTGTCCGTTTAAATCTTTCACATTAGCAGATCTATGCGTAAATGCTTTTTTGTAATGACTTATATTGACAGGTTTAAAGCCAATTATGTTACTAATTTTTTCAAAAAAAATCCCGTCATCTTTTGAACGGGATTTATATATTATTTTTTTAATAAAATTCATAAACAGGATTAATCCTCAATTTTTTTAAATAAAACACAAGAATTATGACCCCCAAAACCAAATGTATTGCTCATAGCCACTTTAATTTCTCTTTTTTGAGCCTTGTTTAGAGTAAGATTTAATTCAGGATCAATACGGTCATCAACAACAGTATGATTAATTGTTGGAGGCACTATACCATGCTTCATTGCTAAAATAGAAGCAATTGCCTCAATACCTCCAGCAGCACCTAACAAATGTCCGGTCATGGACTTTGTTGAGTTAATATTAATATTTTTTGCATGGCTACCAAATACTGCTTTTATAGCCTTCAACTCAGCAATATCACCAAGCGGTGTTGAAGTTCCATGTGTATTGATGTGATCTACCATTTCTGGAGTCATTCCTGCATCACGAAGAGTGTTTTGCATTACTGCTATAACACCAATACCATCTGGATGTGGAGCTGTTAAATGGTAAGCATCTGAAGACATACCACCACCGCCAAACTCACAATAAATTTTTGCACCACGAGCTTTTGCATGTTCATACTCTTCTAGTACTAGTGCCCCAGCACCTTCCCCTAGAACAAAACCATCTCTGGTAGCATCAAAAGGACGTGATGCAGTTTCTGGACTTTCATTTCTAGTGGAAAGGGCCTGCATAGAATTAAACCCCCCCATACCAGCTATAGTTACAGCCGCCTCAGAACCTCCCGTAATGATTACATCACACATTCCAAGCCTAATGTAATTAAAAGCATCAATCATAGCATTTGCAGAAGAAGCACAGGCAGAAACAGTAGTATAATTTGGTCCCATAAAACCATTTCTCATTGAAATATGTGCAGGAGCAATATCTGCGATCATTTTTGGAATAAAAAAAGGATTAAATCGTGGTGTTCCGTCTCCAGCAGCATAACTCATAACCTCATCTTGAAAGGTTTCTAACCCCCCTATTCCAGCACCCCATATAACCCCTACTCTTTGTTTATTAACATTAGTATCTGTAATTCCTGCATCGGCAATAGCTTCCTCACTAGCAGCTACAGCATATTGAGCGAACTTGTCCATTCTGCGGGCTTCTTTACGATCCATAAAATCTTCAATGTTGAAGTTTTTAATTTCGCACGCAAAATTTGTTTTGTGTTTTTCTGTATCATAATAGGTTATGGGAGCAGCACCACTTTTACCGTTTACAAGTCCGTCCCAAAAAGCCTCAATATTATTACCAATGGGAGTGAGTGCCCCAAGTCCTGTAACCACAACTCGCTTTAATTGCATAAATTAAATTTTTGTTAAACATAAAAAAACCCATTGAGCTTTTAATACTAAACTAAAAGTAATAATGGGTTGCATACTATTATTTAAGAGTAATAATTTAATAATTCAATATCTTGAACCATAAAAATAGTCAAATAAAATACATCCACAAAGAAAACCTTGTGGATGTATAACATATTATTTTTTAGCCTCTTCTATGTAAGAAACTGCTTGGCCAACTGTAGCAATGTTTTCTGCCTGGTCATCTGGGATTTGAATATCAAATTCTTTTTCAAACTCCATAATTAGCTCAACTGTATCTAATGAATCTGCTCCTAAGTCATTTGTGAAGCTAGCTTCTGATACAACTTCGTTTTCGTCAACACCTAATTTGTCTACGATAATCGCTTTTACTCTTGATGCAATGTCTGACATAATTTTTTTTTTTAATTTAATTAGACGGCAAAAATAAAAAAACTTTGTTTTAAAACAACAACTTTTATTATTTAATAGTTATGAAAGCTTAAAAAAAAATAAATAATAACCTCTTTTTATATTTTTAACCAATTTTTATTCTTTTTTTTGTGGTTTAAATTTTAGATAAAATGAAAAAATTAGTGCTTTTTGCTTCTGGAAACGGCTCAAACGCAGAGGAGATTATTAACTATTTTAAAATAAATGGCACAGGGACAATAGCAGCTATTTTTACAAATAATGCAGAGGCTTATGTGATACATAGAGCAAAAAAACACAATATCCCATTTGAAATTTTTTCAAAAGACCAATTGAATAATGGTGAGGTTTTAAAAAAATTAGATGAAGTAAAACCCGATTTAATAGTTTTAGCTGGATTTTTATTACTTTTTCCTATGTCAATATTAGAAAAACATTCCCATGTGATTAACATCCATCCAGCATTATTACCAAAATATGGTGGAAAAGGAATGTATGGCATGCGTGTGCATAATGCGGTTCTTGAGGCAAAAGAAAAGGAAACAGGCATAACCATTCATTATGTAAATGAGAATTATGACGAGGGCAAGTATATTTTTCAAAAATCGGTTTCTATTGAAGCGTGTAAATCAGCAGAAGAAATAGCTCAAAAGGTACATGAGTTAGAATATCTTTATTTTCCAAAAGTTGTATTTGAAATTCTAAATTCTAAATAAATTTTGAAACACGAAGTTCACATTTATACAGACGGAGCTGCAAAAGGAAATCCTGGACCCGCAGGATATGGTGTAATTATTGAATTAGTGGGCAGCACTTATAAAAAAGAGTTTTATGAAGGATTTAGATTATCTACTAATAATAGAATGGAACTTTTAGCAGTGATTGTGGGTTTAGAGAAACTCAAGCAACCACAAAGAAAGGTATTAGTAATTTCAGACTCTAAATATGTTGTGGACGCTGTTGAAAAACGCTGGGTTTTTCAATGGGAAAAAATTAATTTTAAAGCTAAGAAAAACCCCGATTTATGGATTCGTTTTTTAAAAGTATATAGAATGCACAACGTGGATTTTCAATGGATAAAAGGACACAACAACCATCCGCAAAACGAACGCTGCGATGCCCTAGCTGTTATGGCAGCCCAACAAAGCAACTTATCAATAGATTTTTATTATGAAGCGGATGGAACTTTATTGTGAGTGGAAGATAAGTGTTAAAAAGAAAAAGTTGTTTACCTAAAACAGTTTAATTTTATGGCACTGCATTGAAAATATAATTAGCATTAATTACTACTTTTGTATCAAACTTTTTAAAGATGTCCATAAACGTTACAAATATTACCAAAACATTTGGCACACAAAAAGCATTAAATCAGGTTTCATTTTCTATTAAAAGTGGAGAGATTGTGGGTTTTTTGGGGCCTAATGGTGCTGGAAAATCAACTTTAATGAAAATATTAACTACTTACTTAACGGCGGATGCTGGTAGTGCAAGCGTTAATGGTTTTGATGTGAATATATTTTCTAAAGAGGTTCAAAAATCTATTGGCTATCTACCAGAACATAATCCGCTGTACTTGGATTTATATGTTAGAGAATATTTGGCGTATAATGCATCTGTTTTTAAAACAGCTATGTCTAGAATAGAAGAAGTTATTGTACTCACAGGATTATTGCCTGAAGCCAATAAAAAAATTGGGCAACTCTCAAAAGGCTATAGACAGCGAGTGGGGTTAGCCAGTGCTCTACTCCACAACCCTGATGTTTTAATTTTAGACGAACCCACCACAGGATTAGACCCTAATCAATTAGTTGAAATTAGAGAACTAATTAAAAACATAGGAAAAAATAAAACTGTTTTTTTGTCCACCCACATCATGCAGGAGGTTGAAGCTATTTGTGACAGAATTATTATCATTAATCACGGAAAAATTGTTGCAGATCAAGAAATAAGTACTTTGAACGGAAGTTTAGAGCAATTATTTAGAGAAAAAACAACATGATTCTTTTATTTGTTTAGGAGAATATGTCCTCATTGAATATTGAATTTACACTTTCAATGATTAAACTCAAAAATATCATTCGTCAGATAGTATAAATCTATAAACCTTCTTGATTCATAGATTTAAAATCAGAAGAACCTTTTGAGTATAAAAAGACTTTTACTAGAAAATTTCTTGAGCAATTTGTTTGATATTATCTGATTTACCCATAGAATAAAAGTGTAAACATGGCACCCCCGCAGCAACTAACTCTTTGCTTTGTTTGATGCACCACTCTATTCCTATTTGTTTTACAGCATCATTATCT
>DAINSR010000012.1:0-10740 GCA_036741255.1 Flavobacterium sp. | reverse complement strand
TTTGCTTTTACAACCGACATAATCAAATCGTCTGGCATTTCTAATGAAAACCGATGCGGAATTAAATTGAGTTGCTTTTTTGTTGAAATGGGCTTTAAACCCGGAATTATGGGAACGTTTATACCTGCATTTCGACACTTTTCAACAAATGCAAAGAATTTTTGATTATCAAATAACATTTGTGTGATGATGTAGTCGGCACCATTTTTAATTTTTTGTTTTAGAAAATGAATATCACTATCTATACTAGGGGCTTCCATGTGTTTTTCTGGATAACCCGACACCCCAATGCAAAAATTTGTAGCAGCTGAATTTTGTAAATCTTCGTCTAAATATATACCCTTATTTAAGTTGGAAATTTGCTTTACTAAGTCAGACGCAAATTCATTTCCTTCTTTTTCTGGTCTAAAATAAGTTTCGTTTTTTAATGCGTCACCTCTGAGAGCCACCACATTATCTATGCCTAAAAAATCAAGGTCAATTAATAAGTTTTCTGTATCTTCTTTTGTAAAACCACCACACAAAATATGTGGAATAGCATCAACACTATATCTATTTTGAATGGCAGCACAAATTCCCACTGTTCCTGGTCGTTTTTTTACAACTTTTTTTTGTAATAAACCATTAGGCAGTTCTTTAAACTCATATTCTTCTCTATGGTATGTAACATCTATAAAAGGAGGCTTAAATTCCATTAAAGGATCAATGTTATCAAAAATAGATTGCATATTTTGTCCTTTTAGTGGAGGGAGTATTTCAAAAGAAAATAAAGGATTTCCGTTTGCTATTTCAAGGTGTTGTGTTACTTTCATTTGTATGTATTAATTGTTTTATATTCTCAGATAAATAATCTTAACACTGTGTTTAATACTGTATCGATGGCATTTTATCTGAATAAATTTTATAGGGTTATATATTGTTTTATTTATTTTTATTACAGGCACAAAACAAGCAGCAGGTTAATCTGCTATGTTAGGGGCTAACCATTTTTTGGCAACTTCTGTAGAAATACCTCTACGTTTTGCATAATCAATAACTTGATCTTCTTTAATTTTTCCAAGACCAAAATACTTACTTTGAGGATGAGCAAAATAATATCCTGACACTGATGATGCGGGCCACATTGCCATACTTTCTGTTAGTGTTACTCCTATTTGCTCTTCTACATTTAGCAGTTTCCAAATAGTGGGTTTTTCTAAATGATCTGGACAAGCAGGATAGCCAGGTGCAGGACGAATACCCTTATAATTTTCTTTTATTAACTCCATGTTATTAAGTGCTTCATCTGGAGCATATCCCCATATTTCTTTTCGCACCTTCAAATGTAAATATTCTGCAAAAGCTTCTGCAAGTCTGTCGGCTAAGGCTTTAACCATAATGGAGCTGTAGTCGTCTAATTGTGATTCAAACTCAGCCGCTTTTTCATCAACTCCAAAACCTGTGGAAACACAAAAACAGCCCATATAATCTTGAATACTAGAATCACTTGGAGCTATAAAATCTGCCAAAGCAATATTGGGAGCTCCTTCCGTTTTTAAACTCTGTTGTCTAAGTGTTAAAAAGGAAATAGATTGATTATTTTCAAAAACTACATTGATATCGTCATCATTTATTGTATTTGCTGGAAATATTCCCATAATCCCTTTTGCTTCAAACCATTTTTCTGAAACAATTTTATCAAGCATATAAAGGGCATCATTGTATAATTTTGTTGCTTCTGTGCCAACAATTTCATCTGTTAATAATTTTGGAAATTTTCCAAATAATTGCCATGACTGAAAAAATGGAGTCCAGTCAATAAAATCAACTAGTTCTGATAGTTCTACGTGTATTTTTTGAACACCAATAAAATTTGGCTTGGTGGGTTTATACGTATTCCAATCTAAGGCTAATTTATTTTTTCGAGCTTGTTCAATGGTTAAATAATTTTTATCTCTACTTCTATTTAAATATCCTTCTCGCAATTCGTCATATTCTTTTTTAATAGCAGCTGTGTAGCTTTCTTTAGTTTCAGATTGTAATAAATTACTTGCAACGGTTACAGCTCTTGAGGCGTCATTTACATGCACTACCGTTGCAGAATATTGAGGGGCAATTTTTACTGCGGTGTGTGCCCTTGATGTTGTGGCACCACCTATCATTATTGGGATTTTAATGTTTAATTTTTCTAATTCTTTAGACAAATAAACCATCTCATCTAATGAAGGAGTAATTAGACCACTCAACCCAATGATATCTACTTTTTCTTTAATGGCAGCTTCAATTATTTTTTCTGGAGGCACCATTACTCCTAAATCAATTATCTCAAAATTATTGCACCCCAAAACAACCGACACTATGTTTTTACCAATATCGTGAACATCTCCTTTTACCGTTGCCATTAATATTTTACCAGCAGAAGATGATGCTGTGGAAGATAAATCTTTTTCATTTTCTATAAAAGGTAATAAATATGCTACTGCCTTTTTCATTACTCGGGCAGATTTTACAACCTGAGGCAAAAACATTTTACCGCTTCCAAACAAATCTCCCACCACATTCATCCCTGCCATAAGATTTATTTCAATAACTTCAATGGCTTTACTAGCGTTTACTCTTGCGTCTTCTACATCAATTTCTATAAATTCATCTATTCCTTTTACTAAGGCATGAGTCAATCGATCTTGTATAGAACCGCTTCGCCACAAAGCATCACCACTATTACCTTTTTTTTGTAAAGATGAGCTTTCGCCTTTAAAACTTTCTGCTAAATCTAGTAATCGTTCTGTTGCGTCGTCTCTTCTATTTAAAAGTACATCTTCTACATGCTCTAATAAATTTTTATCAATTTCGTCATAAATTTCAAGCATTTCTGGATTTACAATGCCCATTGTCATACCGTTTTGAATGGCATGATATAAAAAAGCAGAGTGCATAGCCTCTCGCACTTTATCGTTTCCACGAAATGAAAAAGAAACATTACTAACCCCTCCTGAAATATGGGCATAAGGAAGATTTTCTCTAATCCATTTAGTAGCTCTAAAAAAATCTAAAGCATTTAACTTATGCTCGTCCATACCTGTTGCCACAGGAAAAATATTAGGGTCAAAAATAATATCTTGAGCCGGAAAACCCACACGCTCTACTAAAATATCATAGCTTCGTTTGCAAATTTCAATTCTCCTTTCATAAGTATCAGCCTGACCATTTTCATCAAAAGCCATTACTATAACTGCGGCTCCATATTTTTTTATAAGTTTTGCATGATGAATAAAAGCGGCTTCTCCCTCTTTTAGCGAAATAGAATTAACAACGCTTTTTCCTTGTACCACTTTTAAACCTGCTTCTATAATTTCCCATTTAGAACTATCAATCATAATAGGAACACGGGCAATGTCTGGTTCTGCTGCTATTAGATTTAAAAATTTTGTCATAGCATACACCCCATCTAACATGCCTTCGTCCATATTAACATCTATAATCTGGGCACCTCCTTCAACTTGTGCACGGGCAATTTCTAGTGCCTCATCATACTTTTCTTCTTTAATAAGACGAAGAAATTTTCTAGATCCTGTTACATTTGTGCGTTCGCCAACGTTGACAAAATTAGATTGTTCTGTTACTAGAAGAGGTTCTAAACCAGATAATTGTAAATATATTTTGTTTGATTTTGACATTATATAATAGTAAGAAAATTTATGCCGTGTGGCTTACTGTTCTGAGTTTGTATGGTGAGGCACCTGCGGAAATTAATCTGATGTGTTCTGGTGTGGTACCGCAACAGCCTCCAATGATGTTTACTAAATGATCATCTAAATATTCTTTAATGAGTGTTTGCATTTCTTCTGGAGTTTGATCATAAGCCCCAAAAGCATTTGGTAAACCAGCATTTGGATGTGCCGAAATATTTAACTGCGTGTTCATAGACAATCGCTTTAAATAAGGTTTTAATTGATCTGCCCCAAGAGCACAATTTAAACCAATGCTAAACAGTGAAATGTGTGATATAGAAATTAAAAAAGCCTCAACTGTTTGACCAGATAAAGTTCTACCGGAAGCATCTGTTATTGTTCCAGAAACCATAATGGGAATATCTAAATTTCGTTCTTCTTTAACTTCTTCAATTGCAAAAAGTGCCGCTTTTGCATTTAATGTGTCAAAAATGGTTTCTACTAATAACAAATCGCATCCACCATCTAGCAACGCCTCTGCTTGTTGTTTATATGCTATTCTTAAATCATCAAAAGTTACGGCTCTGTATCCTGGATCATTTACATTAGGAGACATAGATGCTGTTCTATTTGTGGGACCAATGGCACCAGCTACAAATCGGGGTCTGTCTGTAAATTCATTTGCAACGCTTCGGGCAATTTTTGCTGATTCAAAATTTAGTTCATAAACTAAATCCTCTAAATGATAGTCAGCCATTCCTATAGTTGTTCCTGAAAAAGTATTTGTTTCAATGATATCAGCACCAGCTTGTAGATACTTGCGATGCACCTCTTTAACTGCCTCTGGTTGTGTAATAGAAAGTAAATCATTGTTCCCTTTTAACGGGTGTGGAAAATCTTTAAATCGGGTGCCACGAAAATCTTCTTCAGAAAAATTATTACGTTGCAACATAGTTCCCATAGCTCCGTCTAATACAAGGATTCTGTTTTTAATGGCTTCTTGAATATTTGACATGATATAAGGCTATAAAAAAGGTGTGTATAATTATATTTATTGTTATTGTCATCAAGAAAACAAGTTTGCTTCTATGAGTTATCTTTATCGCTCTTGCGACTAGAATGTAGCACCGTTCTTGTTTATAAGTTAAGGGGTTGCTAAGCTTTCATTGAGTCTAATCTCTCCAGCTTTCGTGATAACAATAATTTTTTTAGATTGGTGCAAATATACTACTTATTTTAAATTGATGAACATATTTCTATAAAGAGATTCAATTTTAAGAACCTTTAGAAAATAAATCCACAAATTGCCAAATAGATAGATTTTATTATTAAACAAACCGCTTGAAAACCGAGTATAATTAATTGAAAACAAATGAAAACACAATGTATAGATTTGAATTACTTTTTCAATTTTAAAAAAATATGAACTAAACAAAACTTGTTTTAAGCTTTAAAATCAAGGTTTAAAAACTATTTTTCAGTTGCAAAAAATGCAATGAAAATTACACCTTTCTTAAAATGATTTTTTAAATAGATAACATTGTTTATAATTTCAAAACCTTACCTTTGCAGCCTAAATTTTTGAAAATGTTAAAGCGTTTAAACAACGGGGTTTGGAATTATATTGCAGCACGAATTTTAAGAAACAGAATTTTACTATTACTTTTAATTTCAGGCACTACTGTTTTCATGGGATTACAGTGGCAAAATATGCGTTTTACATTTACCGAAGCTAATTTATTGCCAGATGACCATTCGGTTAATAGAGATTATCAATCATTTCTCAACAAGTTTGGTGAAGAAGGTAATTTGATTGTAGTAGGTTTTAAAGATTCGGCTATTTTTTCGGTAAAAAATCTAAATGCCTGGGAAGCTTTTATTGACGATATCAAAAAAGACAAAGCAGTAGATTTAACACTATCTATTGAAAATCTACAGATTCTCGCAAAAGACACCGTGGCTGAAAAATTTAAACTTGTCCCTTTTTTAAATAAAAAACCATATTCAACGGCTTATATCAAAGAAAAACAGCAAGAATTTTTTAACAACCTCCCTTTTTATGAAGGCATATTGTTTAATAAAGAAAATGGAGCTGTTAGATTTGCCATTTACATGGACAAAAAAATTGTCAATACAGCAGCACGAAAAGAATTTGTATTCAAACATTTTAGTCAAGAAAAAATTGATGCTTTTGAAAAGAAAACAGGGCTGGATATGCACGTTTCTGGAATGCCCTACATTAGAACGCTAAATGCACAAAGTATTATTGACGAAATAGGCTTGTTTATTGGTGCGGCACTACTCGTTACTTCGCTGTTATTTTACTTTTTCTTTAGAAGCTTTAGAGCAACATTAATTTCTATGTGTGTAGTTATAATAGGGGTTATGTGGTCTTTTGGTACTCTAGGGTTACTTCATTATGAAATTACAGTTTTAACTGCTATAATTCCGCCATTGATTATTGTTATAGGGATACCCAACTGCATTTTTTTAATCAACAAATACCAACAAGAAATATTATTGCACGGAAATAAAGCTAAATCATTACAACGTGTAATTTCAAAAGTTGGAAATGCCACATTAATGACAAATTTAACCACGGCAGCGGGGTTTGGAACATTTATTTTTACGAATAGCAAATTACTCACTGAGTTTGGTATTGTTGCTTCATTAAACATTGTTTTTTTATTTATTTTGTGCTTGGTAATTATTCCAATTATTTACAGCTATATTCCCGTTCCAAAAGAAAGACATTTAGAACATCTGGATAAAAACTACATGGTTTCATTTATTAAATGGATAGAGAACACCATTAAAAATTATAGAATAACCATTTATTCAACTGCCATACTGATACTAATCTTTGGTATTATAGGTATTTATCAAATTAAAGTTTCAGGAAGCATTATTGAAGACATGCCTAAAAAAACTCCATTTTTTAAAGATATTTTATTCTTTGAAAATGAATTTAATGGAGTAATGCCTTTAGAGATTATGATTGATACAAAAAAACCAAAAGGTGTTTTTCGTTCTACTACTCTAAAAAAAATAGAAAAACTTCAAGAGGAAATTGAAGAAATTCCCGAATTATCAAAACCTGTTTCTATTGTAAACCTAGTAAAATATGCTAAACAAACCTATTATAATGGAAATCCTGATTATTATGAACTGCCAAATAGCAAACTAGAGGAAGGTTTTGTGCTTTCTTATGTTAAAAATTCCATCCAAAAAAACAGCAGCAATCAGCTTAACAGCTATGCTGATAGTACAAAACAGTATGCACGAGTTACTACTTTTATGAAAGACATTGGCACTGATAAAATGGAAAAAATTGAAGAGCGTCTTCAAGAAAAAATTGCAAAAATATTTCCAAAAGATAGATACAACGTAATTTTAACTGGTAAAGCTTTTGTATTTGAAAAAGGCACACATTATTTAGTTGAAAATTTGGTTTATTCCTTGTTGTTTGCCATTTTGTTAATATCGCTATTAATGGCTTATTTGTTTAGATCATTTAAAATGATAGTTGTTTCATTACTGCCAAATATTTTACCCCTTGTAATGACTGCTGGCATCATGGGTTTTTTAGGAATCCCCATCAAGCCTTCAACCATATTAGTTTTTAGTATTGCATTTGGAATTTCTGTAGATGATACCATTCATTTTTTAGCTAAATACCGTCAAGAACTCAAACAAAACAATTGGCGTATAAAAAAATCTGTTTATAATTCCATTAGAGAAGCGGGTATTAGTATGTTTTACACATCAGTAGTGTTATTTTTTGGTTTTTCTGTGTTTACACTTTCTAGTTTTGGTGGCACTATTGCTCTAGGTGGTTTAATAGCCATAACCTTGTTTTTTGCTATGATTTCAAATTTAATTATACTACCCGCTTTATTGTTATCACTAGAAAAAACTATTGCAAATAAAGAAGTTTTTATAGAACCTAGTATTAATATTCTGCCTGAAAATGAAGAAATTAATGAAGATGAATAACTAAGTAATTAAAGTGAAGTGATACTGAGTAAAATATGGTTTTGACAAAGTAATTTGAAACTAAAAATAAGGAGGTGGATATAAAACTTGTTACTTTATCAAAAAAAATTAAAAGCGAGTGCCAAGTTCTAAAAAACCATTTTAAAAAAAAAGAGTTGTAGTTTTTGTTTTAGGAATTTAAAATGTTTCAATTATATAAGTGCATATTCAGTTGCTTTATTTGAAAGTTCTATAAGATTTTTTACTTTTAACTTTTTCATTAAATTAAAACGATGTACCTCGGCAGTACGTTTACTTATTTCTAAAGCTTCGGCAATTTCTTTATTTCCTTTTCCAGATAACAATAATTTAAGAATTTCTTTTTCTCTTTTTGTAATAATCATTTCATCACCTGCTTGTTTTGATTCAGAAAAAGAGGTTGGCTGGGTCAATTGACCAATTAATATGGACGAAATATCGCCACTAAAATATTTTCCTCCCTCAGAAACCGTATGAACTGCTTTTAAAAATTCTTCTTTACTTGATCCTTTCAACAAATAACCATCAGCTCCGGCTTTGATTGATTTTAATACATATTCTTCAGATTCATGCATAGAAAGCATCACAATTTTAACTGCATTACCTTTACTTCGTAGTTTTTCAACCACTTCAATTCCGGTTAAATGAGGCATTCGAATGTCTAAAATTAACAAATCGGGGTGATTGATTTCAACAGATTTTAAAGCTTCAGCACCATCAGTAGCCTCGCCTACAACCTCAATGTTAGTTTCATTTTCTAATAATGATTTGATGCCATCTCTCACAAAAACATGATCATCTGCTAGTACAACTCGAATAGAAACGCTCATAATCTACTTGTTTTCTTAGTTTTATTAATACGTATATAAACTTAAAAAGTGATGCTAAATTACGTATTTTTTTCAATATCAAAATCAAAAATGAATGACAATAAAATACATAAATTGTCATTTATAAATTTAATCTTGCTCTTTTAAATGGGGATGTTAAAAGTAATTCGGGTGCCTTCGCCCAGAATAGAATTGATAAAAACACGCCCGTTAATATATTGAATTCGTTCCTTCATGAAAAGCAGTCCCATCCCTGATTGACTATTGCGTTTTTTATCAACTGCAACCACATCAAAGCCTTTTCCATTATCGTCAATGATAACACTCAAAAGAGTTGAACTGTGCGAAAGTTGTACAATAATGTGCGAAGAATCGGCATATTTTAATGCGTTGTTGATGGCCTCTTGCGTTAGTCGATACAAGTTGATTTCGACTAAAGAGTCTAAACGCTGGTCAAAATTAGTTTTGTTGTAAAATAAAATTTCTTTACCTGTTAATTTTGATAACTCTTGGGTTAGTTTAAATAAAGAGGATACAATTCCGTGATCTGTGAGTTCAGGAGGCATTAAATTAAATGTGGCAGTACGAACACCTTTAATAATGTCTAATGACAATTTTTTGAGATATTCTATTTTTTGAGTTGCCCTTTCCTTGTCGTCTAAGTTGATGCTTTCTAAACTAAATTTTAGACCTGTGAGCATTTGTCCAATACCGTCATGAATTTCTTTAGCAATTCTATTTTGCTCATTTTCTTGGTTTTCTACAATCTTACTCGAGATTACTTTTTGTTGGTTTACTTTGTTTTTAAAGTTTTCATTATTCAATCGTTCTATTTCTTTTTCTGCTTTTTTTCGTTCTGTAATATCAAAGCAAATAATTAACAACTCCGATTCTTCTTTCTTAATAATTACAGGAATCATAGATAAATCAAGCCAAATGATCTGCTGGTTTCGGGTGGTAATATTTATTTCGCCTTGCCAGCCCGTTCGTTGTTTTTGAAGAATAATTTGACGGAGAATATTCTGCTCTTTTTCTATTGGGGTGAGTGCTTCGGCAAAAGTTTTATCCGAAATGAAGGGATTATATTGCAGTAACTTTGAAAACTTTTCGCCAATATGAATAATTGAACCATCGGGTGCCACACGACAGTATAATAATGTATTTTCCATGGCATAGTTAAGCGATTTTAATTCTTTGACCGAATTTTCTTTTACTTCGCTTAAAATTTCTGTATCATGTGCCAGCTTCAGTGCTTTTTTTTCAGATGATTGAAGTTTTGAAATGAGTTGCTCAACTTTTTTGTTTGTGGGTTTAAATATAAAAATAAATTCTAATAGTAAAACTACTAAGGTAAAACCCAGAATAGCATACTCAATTTTACTTTGTAAAGTCACTTTTTCTTGAGCCTCCTTGTCATATTGTCCCACAATTTTGTCCATCTTATCTAAAAAAATAGCCGAATTTTCTATGATAGTTGCAACCAGTTCTTGATTTTCTTTGTCATTTATTCCAAGTTTTTTGTGGTGTAAAAACCGTGTTGCAGTTGCAATTATGGTGTTAAAATTTGGATTAATATCCCGAAATAATTTTTCTAATTCTACACTTTTTTCTTTAGGAAAACCAAGACTATCATTTCCGTTTAGCAACGCATTGTGATTAAATTTCCAAAGGTGAATAATATCATTTATTTTGTCAATGGCAGCTTTGTGGTTATTACCTTTTGTAACAAAATTTAGTATTAAAATTTCTTTAGTGAGCTTTTGACTTAAAAAACGTTGCTTTCCAGATACATTAATAATTTTAGAATCACTAAATTGACTATGAAGATTGTATTGAATGAGTAACTGACTGAGCAAATCCGTTACCGCAATAGTCAATAAAGCAAAAATGTATAATCTTCGCAGGTTTTTAAAAGAAATATCGGCGGGGGCTAAGCTGCTCTCAGACATTCATATTGTTTTTTTTATAATCTAAATCAGAAACTTTTTTTAATTGGATTTCTTTCAAAATCATATATCATTGTGGAAATATCAACCCGAAACCATTCTTTGAACATTTTAAAATTTCCTTTTTGTGGCCACTCTTTCTTATTGTCAACCCATAAATCCAACTCAAAAGTAAATATTTTGTCAAATTTCTTTTTTAACCACTCGTCAATATCCACAATTTTCTCACTAATTATTAAAATGACGGCAATATAACGATAAAAAAATATTTTTAATTAACTTATTATCAATACTTAAGAC
>DAINSR010000011.1:11980-18846 GCA_036741255.1 Flavobacterium sp. | reverse complement strand
TATTGGTTGGGCTACAAGTAGATCAAATTCTAAATAAAATTGTAGAACACGGCAGTCAAGAAGAAGAACAGTCGCAAGACGACCTATTCAATCAGTTTATGACTTCTATGAGCAATGCCATTAACAATGAAGAAATGGACACAGAAGCATTCTACAACCAGGTAGAGTTCTTTCTGCAAATGCTAAACGAAAAAAGATTAATCATTCGCAAAACCGAAAATTCAAACCACGCCAAATTATACCTATTTCGATTAAACCAAGAACAGGCAGAGATACAAGCCATGACAGGGCAATTTATTACAGGTAGTAGTAATTTAACACGTGCTGGATTATCAGGTCAAGAAGAGTTTAATGTGGAGTTAAAAGATTATGGCTTTACTGAAGCCGAAACCTATTTTGATGAACTTTGGGAACGATCTATTCTTATTTCAGAAATCGAAAACAGAAAAGAGTTTTTGATACAATTCATTCAGCACAAATCACAAGCAGCTTCAGTAACACCTTTTGAAGCCTATGTTTTAATACTAAAAACCTATTTAGACTTACAACAACAAAAACAAATAAAACCCGAAGTAGAAAATCTTCTGGAAGAAATAGGATATAAAAAATACAGCTATCAAACCGATGCAGTAAATCAAGCATTATCAATAATAGAAGAATACAACGGAGTAATTATTGCCGATGTAGTTGGTTTAGGAAAATCGGTAATTGCTTCATTAATCGCTAAAAATTTAGGCAAAAGAGGAATGGTGATTTGTCCTCCGGGATTAATTGGGGATAAAACATACAGTTCGGGTTGGTGGGGATATATCAACGAATTTAAATTGTACGATTGGGAAGTAGAAAGTCGTGGTAAATTAGAAGATTTGGCAGATACTATACAAACCAAAGGAATTGAAGTAGTAATTATCGACGAAGCTCACTATTTCAGAAACCAAGACACTGCCGATTATGAAGCATTATTAACTATTTGTAGAGACAGAACCGTTATTTTATTAACGGCTACGCCTTTTAATAATTCACCTGCGGATATATTTTCATTGTTGAAATTATTTATTGTTCCAGGAAAGTCTGGGATTACTATTGATGACAATTTAGAAGGATTATTTCGTGGATTTAATTACAAATACAAAAGACTTTCAGACATCATTAAAAATTGGAATTCGAATAAACCACAGAAAAGACAAAAAGCAGAAGCACTATACGTTACAATGCTCAACAAAGAATTACCCGTTGATATTAATGTAGTTAGACACGAAACCAAAGTGTTAGCCAATCAAATCAAAAATATTATTTCATCGGTAGTAATACGTAGAAACCGTCTAGACCTTAAAGAAGATTATGTTTATAAGGAAGAAGTGGGTGATTTATCAGTGGTAAAAGACCCAATAGAATTATTTTATCATTTAACACACGAGCAAAGTACATTTTATGATAGAATATTAAACGAATATTTTGAAGAAAACGGAAGGTTCAAAGGAGCAATTTACCAACCATTTAGTTATGAAAAAATAGTTGATGAAGAAAAGTTAGACGAACAAGGAAACAGACAATTCCAACAACAACAAAATTTATTTGATTTTATGAGACGTTTATTGGTAAAACGTTTCGAAAGTTCTTTTGGAGCTTTCAGTCAATCAATAGATAGATTTTTACAAGTCCATATCGTAGTTAGAGATTTTATAGAAAAATCAAACGGTAAATACATATTAGACAGAGGATTGATTGACAAAATTAAAATGTATGATGAAGACGATATTGATAGGGTCTTAAGCGAATATTCAAAAGACTTATTAAATAAAAAAGTACCTAAAAACAATACGGTTTATGATATAAATGATTTTCAACGCAAAACGGAGTTTTTGCAAGATATTGAAAGTGATATAGTGGTATTTCAAGAAATTCAAGCACAATTAAAAGCATTGAAAATTGTAGATAATGACCCAAAAAGAGAACGTATTGCTGATGAAATTAAAGCCATTCTAGCTGCTGATAAAGACAGAAAAGTGATATTGTTTTCAGAATATGTAGATACAATTAAACATTTAGAACCTTATTTCCGTGAGAAATTTGGAATACGATTATTAGTTTGTGATGGTAAGGTTTCAAAGGAATTGGCTAAAAGTCTAAATACAGATTACAACGCACAATACAAAGGAACACAAACCAATCATTTTGATATTTTATTAACAAGTGATAAGCTGTCAGAAGGATTCAATTTAAACCGTGCAGGAGTAATTATCAATTACGATATTCCTTGGAACCCAACAAGAGTTATTCAAAGAGTAGGTCGTATTAATCGTATTGGAACAAAAGTTTTTGATGAATTACATATTTATAACTTCTTCCCATCTGAAATTGGTGCTGATATTGTTAAGTCAAGAGAAATTGCGGCTCAAAAAATGTTCCTAATTCATAGTTCATTAGGGGAAGATGCAAAGATGTTTGACGAAGAAGAAGAGCCAACTCCATCAGGATTATTCAATAAATTAAACCAAAATCCGGATGAAGGCGGAGAAATAAACACATCAACTCATATCCGTAACACATACGCAGCTATCGAGGAGAAATACCCAGAAGTTATTAAAAAAATTAGCAACCTTCCCTCGAGAGTCAAAACAGCAAAGGGGTTTGATAAATATCAATTAAATGTATTGAGAAAAAAAGGATTGAGTTTATTCGCTCAAATTATCGAAAATGAAGAAGATGTAAATACAAATATTAAAGAAGTAACTTTTGAAAAGTTATTGCTTAGTACGCAGTGCGAATTTGAAGAAAATAAATTACCCCTTTCAAAAGATTTTTGGAATAATTACGAAAGTATTAAAAACTTCAAACCTAACTATAAAACAGGTAGAAGTGATATAGCCTTGGAGTCAAAAGCCTTAGAAAATTTAAAAGTGTATTTAAAATTGTTACCAGGCAACGAAGAAAACTTAGCAAACTTTGTAAAAATGCTTATAAAAGATTTAAAAAAATACCACACACTTTCAATTAGAACACTAGGAAGATTAGGAAGAAAATCAATCAATCCTAAATCAAACGAAAAGGAAATAAAAGCACTAACAAACGAAATAAATTGGGTTAGAGACCATTTTGGCGATGATTATTTAGATAAAATTCTCAAAAGAGTAGATGACCAAAAAAATGAAGTTATTATTGCAGTGGAAAACAATTTTCAATCTTAAAATAATAAATTGGTAAAAGCACTGCTTCGTTTTCGACTTCCTCTTTTTTACTTTATTTTATAAAAAAAGATGCTTTGATAAAAAATGACTAAATTTGAGCTACAAAATTTTAAATCATCTAATATTTAATTTACATGGACGCTATTGACAAAAAGTTAATTGGTTTTTTACAACAAGACGCAAAAAAGACAACCAAAGAGCTTTCATTAAAACTAAATTTATCGGTAACTGCTGTTTATGAACGAATTAGAAAACTAGAGCGTGAAGGTGTCATTTCTCAGTATGTGGCTTTAATGGATAAAAAGAAGATTGACAAAGGCTTTATGGTAATTTGTCAAATCAAACTAGTACAGCACAATGTGGATAGTGTTACAACTTTTGAAAAAGAGGTGGTAAAATTAGACGAAGTTCTAGAGTGTTTTCATGTGAGTGGTGATTATGATTATTTTATTAAAATATTTGTGAAAGATATGGAGGCTTACAGAGAATTTATGCTCACAAAATTGACAACTTTAAAGCATATTGGAAGTACGCAAAGTGTTTTTATGATTGGCGAAATAAAAAACAGTACCACTTTTGTGTTGTGATACTGTTTGATTTTTTGATACACAAAGCTATGTTTTATACAAACATGATAATGAGTAATTGTGCCGCCACAATTCGTAAAATCATAGTTAGTGGATATACAGTTGCATAGGTAGCCGATGGAATGTCGTTACCCGATATTTTTAAGGCAAATGCCAGTGCAGGTGGATCTGTTGAAGCTCCTGCGAGCAAACCGCATATTTCAAAATAGTTTTTCTTGAAGATTTTTTTTGCAATTACGCCCACTAGTAGTAATGGTAAAATGGTTATAATAATCCCCAGCCCTATCCAATATAACCCCATGCCCCCCTCAAAAGCACTCGCCATTTTAGAGCCGCTACTCAAACCCACACTCGCAAGAAATAAGGTAATACCTAATTCTCTAACCATCAAATTAGCACTATTTGTAGTGTAATTGTTTAAATAAAATTTATTGCCAAAACGACTGAGCAACAGTGCAATAATCAAAGGACCACCCGCCAAACCAATTTTGACTGGAACAGGAATATTTGGAATTTGAAACGGAATACTCCCCACAATTATCCCAAGGACTATGCCAATAAAAATGGGGGCAATATCAGGCACTTCTAATCTTTTTAATGAATTTCCTAAAACTTTTGTAACGGTATCTAAACCATCTTGCGTACCCACAATTTTTATAGTATCTCCCAGTTGAAGAGCAATATTTCCGTTTGGCACCATTTGGGTTCCCGCTCTGTATAGTCTTGTAAACGTAAAATCGTGTTGGTAAAACTCAGGGATATCGCCTATTCGCTTGTGAGTAATTTCTTTGTTAGTAACCACAACATTGCGTGTAACAAGATTGCTATCCAAGGCTGTTTTTAAATTCATACTACTTTCAGACCCCACAAGGAGTTGCAATTGCTCAAAAGTATTTTTTTGGGCAACAATGAGTAGGACATCATTTTCAGATAAAATTTCTTTTGGAGTAGGCGTCATGATAGTTCCGTTATGAAACATTCTTGATACCACAATGGGAGTTTTAATGATTTCAAAAATAGTGCTAATAGGTTTACCTATCAATTGTTTGTTTTCTAAACTCAAATGTTTAGAAATAACCTTGTCTTCTCTCAATTCATTAAGCTGGTTTTGCAATTCAGTTTCTTGTTTAATATTAACCTTAAACATTTTTTTGAGAAATAGCATAGTAACAATAATTCCGAAAACCCCAAAAGGATATGCCACCGCATAAGCTAAGGTTACAATGGAGTTATTGTTTTCCACATGGTGCAAGTTAGTTATTGTTGTTTGTGCTGCACCTAAACCAGGTGTGTTAGTAACCGCACCACTCATTATCCCTGTCATAATAGATATAGGGTTTTGAGTTATATAGTACAAAATTAATGTTATCGCCACCCCAAATATTACCACAAAAGCTGCAAGCATATTAGTAACCAATGCATTTTTATTGAGTGAGGCAAAGAAACCAGGTCCCACTTGAAGCCCTAATGTGTAAACAAAGAGCACTAGTCCAAATTCTTTTAAAAAATCTTGTAATTCATGATTAACCGCAACACCCAAATACGAAAACAGTAGGCCGATAAAAAGTACCCACGTTACTCCAAGAGAAATTCCGAAGATTTTAATTTTACCAAACCAAATGCCAAGAGCAATGACCAAACCAAATATAATCATTGTTTGAGCAAAAGATTGTTTTATAAATAAGTCAATTATCCAGTCCATTGTGTGTGTTTTTAAAATGAAGTGGTCTAAAAAGTTTTGATTCTGTCATTCCAAATTTATTAAAATTCGTTGAATCTTCAATTTCGGAATCTAAATATTACTGAAATTTAAATACTTATAGAATCTGAAAAGAGTTCTGCTTTACAAAAAAAATACTTTTTAGACATCTTCATTAATTTTAATTAGTTTAAATTATAAACTAGGACCAGCTGCAACTAATCTTCTACCTTCTTCAGTATCAGTATATTGTTCAAAATTTTTATTGTAAAGCAAAGTAAGGTCTTTTGCTTTTTTCTCCCAATCTTCAATGTTTTTATAGGTAGTTCTTGGGTCTAAAATATCGGTTACATTTTCTAGTTTTTTAGGAAATGTTAAGTTTAAAAACGGAACTTTTGCTGTTTCTGCATTTTCAATACTACCGTCTAAAATAGCATCTATAATAGCTCTTGTATTTTTTAAAGAAATTCGTTTTCCTGTACCATTCCAGCCAGTGTTTACTAAGTAAGCCTTAGCATTGTGTTCTTTCATTTTAGAAACTAATGTTTTAGAATACATAGTGGGGTGTAAGGTTAAAAAAGCTTCACCAAATGCGGGAGAAAAAGATGGTTGAGGCTCAGTAATGCCACGTTCTGTTCCTGCTAATTTAGAGGTAAACCCACACAAAAAGTGATATTGAGCTTGGTCTTCGTCTAATATTGAAACAGGAGGTAAAACTCCAAATGCGTCTGCAGACAGATAGATGATTTTGCTGGCATGACCTGCTTTTGAGGGTAATACAATTTTATTTATATGATAAATAGGATAAGAAACTCTAGAATTTTCTGTGATAGAATGGTCATAATAATCTACATCGCCATATTCATCAACGACTACGTTTTCAAGCAATGCGTCTCGTTTTATAGCACGCCAAATATCAGGTTCGTTTTCTTCGCTCAGGTCTATTACTTTTGCATAACAACCGCCTTCAAAATTAAAAACTCCATTATCGTCCCAGCCGTGTTCGTCATCGCCAATTAAGTAACGCTTAGGGTCGGCAGATAAAGTTGTTTTACCTGTTCCTGAAAGACCAAAAAATACTGCTACATCGCCTTTTTCACCCACATTTGCAGAGCAGTGCATTGATGCAATACCTCTAAGGGGTAGGTAAAAATTCATCATGGCAAACATTCCTTTTTTCATTTCTCCTCCATACCAGGTACCGCCAATAATCTGTATTTTTTCGGTTAAATTAAAAATTACAAAATTCTCAGAGTTTAAGCCCTGTTCCTTCCAGTGAGGGTTTACGGCTTTTGAACCATTCATTACAATAAAATCAGGCTCCCCAAAGGTTTCTAATTCATAGATAGATGGTCTAATGAACATGTTAGTTACAAAATGTGCTTGCCAGGC
>DAINSR010000011.1:0-11970 GCA_036741255.1 Flavobacterium sp. | reverse complement strand
CCATAACAAAACGCACTTTTAAACGAGTGTTTTCGTTTGTTCCACAAAAGGCATCTATTACATATATTTTTTTTGATGTTGAAAGCTGTTTTAAAACTAAATCTTTACATTCTAAATAAATTTCATTTGTAGTGGGAATATTAATAGCATTCCAGTCGATGGTATCTTTAGTAATATCATCTTTTACAATGTATCGATCCTTAGGAGAACGTCCTGTAAAAACTCCTGTTTTAACAGCAACGGCACCTGTAGAGGTTATAGCTCCTTTTTCATATCCCTTTCTTGCATGTGAAATTTCAGATTGATATAATTCTTCATAAGAAGGGTTGTAAACTACTTCATGATATCCTGTGATTCCAAGTTCATCTAATTCTTTTATTACTCTAATGTTTTTCATGATTTTTTGTTTTAATAGATTATTATAAACATTGATTTTATTTATAGTTCAAATTTCGGAATATGTGCATAATATAAACCTGACAATTATCATAAAAAAAAAAAATCTACGCAAACGTTTTCTAAATTTTTAGCCAATACAAAGTGATAAGATATATTTTATTTGCTTTATGAAACAAGCATGATGGCAATTATAAAAAGAGGGCATATGAGTAAGTTGAAAGCATTAGTGAGAAATAGCATGAGCGTTACTATTTCATAAATTTAAAAGGGTAAATAAAAAATGATTTTTAAGTAATCTATTATTCAAATTGAGTAAAACAGACTACTTAGAAATCATTTAGATTTGAAATAGAAATTTGCTATTCTTAATTTAAAAATTCAATTTATTGAGTTTTGTAATTGTTTTTAAAATTATGCTAGAGATATTTATTTAAAATATTATGACGTTATTTAACCCCTAAAAGTTCTTTTATCTTTGCTTTTAAGGCATCTCCTCTTAAATCTTTAGCAACAATTTTTCCGTTTGCGTCTAATAAGAAAGTTGCTGGAATAGATTTAACGCCATACATTTCAGCAATTGGCTCTTTCCAATGTTTTAAGTTTGATATATGATTCCATGTTAAACCATCTTTTGCAATGGCTTCTTTCCATTTACTACTCTCACCTTCTTTATCTAATGAAATTCCTATAATATTTAATCCCTTGTCATGTAATTCTTTATACATAGCAACTACGTTTGGATTCTCTGCCCTACACGGACCACACCAAGATGCCCAAAAATCAATTAAAGTTACCTTTCCCATTGATTCTTTCAAAGAAATAACCTTTCCATCTGGTGAAGGGGCAGAAAAATTAGGTGCCATATTTCCTATTGTTACAGCATTCATACTGTCTAACATCTTTTTAACATTTTTACCACTCTTGGTAGATGTTATCGTTTTATCTAGTTTATCATAAAATGTTTTAATCTCTGTTGCGGGTAAGTAATTACGCATTAAAAAGTTTTCTAATAATAAAACAGATATAAAAGCATCAGGATTTTTAATAATAAATGCCTTTGATTTTTGATTCATTTCATCCTGAAAAGAATTAAATTGCTTCATTAAAGCGTTTATTGTTACTGTATCTTGTAATTGCTGTGCTTCAATCATTTTTTGCTGATTAGCTTCTTGAAACTTCATCATTTTTTTAAAAACAACCTGTGATTCATCATTATATGACTGAAATTTATCGTTGTTTTTAGTTCCACTAATTTTTGATTTTTGAATTGTATCTTTATTAAATTCCACCTTAACAGTTCCATTTTCTAAAATTATTGGAACAGACCCATTTAGAGTTTCAATTCGTACAAATGCTAGTTCTATTCCGTCTTTTAATTTTCCATCAAATACAAATTTTCCATCCTCTACAGCTGCAGTGTCCAGCACAACTGGTCCTGATTCATTTTGAATTTCTAAGAAGGCATTCTTTCCATTTTCAACGCCAGTAACTGTCCCGTTTACTTCATAACCATCTTTTTTACAAGATATTACAAATAAAGCAAACAAAACTAATAATACATTTTTTTTCATTTTTCTTTTAATTATATTTGGGCAAATGTATTTAAAAAATTAACAACTATACGTTTTAAAATTCTAAACTTTTCTTAAATTACTATTTTAAAATTCCTTAATAATGCATAGTAATAATAGACATTAAACACGCTATTTTTTAAAATTTAATATAGTAGCATGTTATTTTAACCTGGCTACAAAATATAGAAAATACCCTATATATTTGTTGCATAGAAAAAATAGATTTTCGCACATTATCAAAACAGAAGTAATTAGGTTTTTATAAGCAAGTGATAAAAACTAGTTCAAAGAAAATATTCTTCATTGAAGACAATTTAAGAGTTCATCACAGTAAACTAGTCAAAGAATGGGTTGAAGTCAATGAACAGAAAGATTTAGCAAAATTGTTCGATTTTTAATTTGAATGTCCCAGTGATAAAAGCAGTAGAATTTTAAAAAAAAATGACAAGCTTTTCAATTTAATCATGAGTAACACCTGTTGATTTGTCTTTTTTTTGTGAATAAATCCGTCTAAATTTTGGGTTTGATTTGGCTCTAATTACAAAAAGCGCATTAGCTTTTGTGATTATAAAAAGACGAGTAAAATCAACATAAGCTTTATTAAAAAACCACACCCCAAAATTTAAAAAAGTCTGTGAGTACTTATTTTTATTGTATTTTTAGCTTTCATTATGAAGCCTAATGCGTATTTTGGATTAAAACACAGATTTACAGTAACTTCAAAGAACTTTTATAAACTTTTAGTGGACATTAGTGATAAAACAACTGAAAATAAATCTGATTTATAGCTTTTTACTATAGGTTCGTCTTCGCTTTGTAATTTTACTGTTAAAATGTTTCCACAAGTTATGAATAGCATGATTTTCTTCTAATTCTGGGGTTCTAATGCAGGTTTCAATACCCTTTTCTTGACACACTTTATAATATTCATCAAAAATAATAGCCGTAATTCCTTTGCTTTGATATTCCGGTAAAATCCCTATCAAATAGAAAACAACTTCTTTTGAGTGGTTTTTTGCTTGTAATAAATGATAAAACCCAAATGGGAATAATTTGCCCTTTGCTTTTTGAAGTGCATCAGCAAAACCAGGCATAACTATAGCAAAAGCAATCATTTTATCATTCTTATCTACAATGAATTTTATATATTCGGGGTTAATAAAACTGAGGTATTTTTTTTTGAAATATTCTTTTTGAACATCATTAATAGCCACAAAAGACTGTAGTTTTGAATAGGTTTTATTAAATAAATCAAACATTTGATTTACATAAGGCATTATGTCTTTTGTTTTTGTAAAATTTAAGCACCTTAAATTGTAGCGTTGCTTGATTAATGTGCTAGCCTTTTGAAAAGGTTCTGGATTAATACCATGAAAAGAAAAATTACTTTCTATGTACTCTTTTTCTTTAACAAACCCAAGTGATTCAAAATGATC
Source organism: Flavobacterium sp. (assembly GCA_036741255.1). Classification (GTDB taxonomy): domain Bacteria; phylum Bacteroidota; class Bacteroidia; order Flavobacteriales; family Flavobacteriaceae; genus Flavobacterium. The sequence continues at coordinate 8,561 of DAINSR010000011.1, read as the reverse complement.
TTTGTAATATGGCATGCTGTACCAGGTTATCATATTTCCTTTTTCTTGAAACCCTTCTATTAAAACCCCCACTTTATCTAAGTTAGAAAAACCCATGGGACCTTCTACGTTTTCTAAATGATGTTTTTTCCCTAATTCATAAACTTTATCAAGTAGTGCTTTAGTAACTTCTATGTCGTCAATGGCATCAAACCAGCCAAATCTAACTTTACTTTTTTTCAAGATTTTAACTTCGTCCCAGTTAATTATAGCGGCAATTTTGCCTACTATTTTATTGTTTTTATAAGCTAAATAAAAATGAGCAATAGCATTAGAAAAAACAGGATTTTTATCTTTATTAAAAGTTTCTAACTCGTCTGATATAATGGGAGGAATCCAGTTTGGGTTATTTTTAAACAATTCAAATGAAAATAGAACAAAATCTTTCATTTCCCGTTTTGAAACCGCTTCTTTAATATGTATCATAAAAATTAGTGGGAGTCTTAATTAAAGTATATTTTGTAATAAAAGTTAAAAAAAATGTAAGATGAAAATATTTTTTTCTAAATCAAAAAGATAAATACGAGCAGGATATAATAATTTTAATTGAAGCAAAGTTTTATTTTCGTTGTTTATTTTTTTTAAGTTTAGTTTTTTTTGTCTTAGCACTTTTATTCTCTTTATTTTTTTTATAATCTTTAGGAGATAAAATTCTGAGATTTTCATAATTATTATCAAATCGCCAAGAAATTCCAATACCGCCATACATTATTTCAGGTGTGTCTTTAATGTTTTTAGAAAATGAAGCATCTACTTGTAAGGACGGTGATATTAAAAAGGCTCCACCACCCCTAAAAACCAAATCAGTATAATAATCTCCCTTAAAACCTTGATTCTCGGCAAAAAGTGACCATCTATAATTAATTCCGTGTGTGAGTGTAACAATGTATTCTAATGATTTAAAACTGCTTGATATTTTATTATATATTGCATTACCTACTAAAACCCAGCGTGTTCCTAGCGTGTTTTGAGTAATCAATGCTAATTTTGGACTCATAGTGGATTCTATAATTCCTGAATTGTAATTAAATGGATTGTTAGAAGGGTTTAAATTTACACCTGCAAAAATGGCTACTGAAGGTATTAATTGCCTCCATTTGAATCCTTGATTAGCTTTCCAACTCCTAATGTTAATTTCTTGTTCGTAATATTTATTTGGATCATAGACTAAATATTTTGCCCCAAAAACCATACTTCTAAATGCGCTTCTGTCTTGTACACTAAACGCATTTGTGAATTGGTCTGCTTGATATTGAATTTCAGCAATAGCTTCTAATTGTTCTAGAAAAATGCCCCATCTCAAATTAAAATCTACCCCAAAGCCATTAGCTTCATAATCTAGCAATTGGTGTTTTTCTTGAATTCCAAAAAATCCAGATTCTACTTGAAAAACCGATTTGCCCACAGCAAAAGCCGACATAGATTTTCCAGGTCTGTTAGAGTTTATAACATCTGTATATTGTGCAAAATTTGATTTGCAAATAAAAAATGTTATGAAAAATAGCAACTTATACTTGTTATTCATCTTTTTATATCTAGTTTATTTTGGTATGATTTGTTTACCAAGGGGCTTATGAAACGCCTATAATCTATTATTGAGTATAAAGAACTTCATGGTTAATATCTATTGTTACTAACTCATTGAATTTAAATACTTTTACAATCTTCAATAGCCCGATACTACTTTTAAATCTAATTTTTTATAACGATGTCTTGAAATCTAAAAGTAATATTTATCAAAAGTAAATAATTTATCATAATTTTATGTTACAAAAAAAGTGTTTTTACTTCATATAATAGTAATTTTGAACTTTTAAATACAACCGCAATGACTGAAGCTTCTTTTACTGGATTTATTAAAACCATAGTTTATATAATGGTATTCTATTATTTATTCAAATTTTTATTACGAATTTTTGGCCCTATACTTTTAAAAAAAGCGGTAGATAATTTACAACAAAAAATGTATAACGATTTTAACAAACAAAATCAACAACAAAATTACACTCAAGCTAAAACTCATAAAAATGTTAAACCAACTGAAAAAAAGAAAGTTGGTGAATACATAGATTATGAAGAGGTAGAATGATTTAGTGTGTATTAAAGTATAGACTTTAACTTTTTTATTACATTAGCCTTACAAAAAAAAAAAAATCAATAGGTAAAAACTCACATACTTTCATTAGAAAATCACTTAGAAAATAAATGAAAAAATTTCAAAAATATGCTTCTCACCTTTGGGCAATTGTTGGCTTTAGTATTGTGTCCATTATTTATTTTTATCCGGTGTTGCAAGGAAAACAAATTTACCAACACGATATTGCAGAATATACTGGAATGGCAAAGGAGCAGAATGATTATAGAAAAAGCACTAACGACGAACCCTACTGGACTAATAGTGCTTTTGGGGGAATGCCCACTTATCAATTAGGTGCAAAATATCCTAATGATTTTATTGGCCATTTTGATGATGTATTACGATTTTTACCAAGACCTGCAGACTACTTATTTTTGTATTTTTTAGGATTTTACATTTTATTATTAGTTCTCAAAATCGATCCAATAAAAGCATTCGTTGGGGCATTAGCATTTGGTTTTTCAACCTATCTGATTATCATCATTGGTGCAGGTCACAATGCAAAAGCTCATGCAATTGCTTACATGCCAATGGTTTTAGCTGGGGTTTTACTAGTTTTTAGAAAAAAATATATACTAGGAGGTTTGCTAACTACGATGGCTGCAGCACTTGAAATTCAGGCAAATCATTTTCAAATGACTTACTATTTGTTGCTTTTATTGCTTGTAATTACAGTATATTATTTCGTTGAATTTATAAAGCAAAAAGAATATAAAGAACTTGCAAAAGCATTAGGCGTTTTTGTCATTGCCACTCTATTTGCGGTGGGTACTAATGCAACAAGTTTACTGGCAACATCAGAATATGCTAAGTTTTCTACAAGAAGTGATAGCGAACTCACCTTTGAACCAGATGGAGCAAAAAAAGAAAATGCTAACGCAATGAGCTATGAATACATTACTGATTATAGTTATGGAATTGCTGAGAGTTTAAATCTTATTGCACCTCGAATTTTTGGTGGAGCAAGTTATGAAGATTTAGGAACAGATTCTGAAATGTTTCAATACGTGCTTTCGCAAGGAGCAAATGAAATAGACGCAATGACAATTACAAAACAGTTGCGAACCTATTGGGGCGATCAACCTGGAGTGTCGGGGCCGGCCTATATTGGTATTATTGTTTTTTTCTTTGCGGTTCTTTGTTTTTTTGTGGAGAAAAACAAAATAAAATATGCTCTTTTGGCTGGAGTTGTGCTTTCGCTAATACTTTCTTGGGGTAAAAATTTTGCATTATTAACCGATTTTTTTATTAATAATGTACCATTGTATAACAAATTTAGAGCTGTTTCGTCAATTCAAGTAGTTTTAGAGTTGTGCATGCCTTTACTAGCTGTTTTAGGGTGGTATTCTTTTTATAAAGTTGATGATTCAGAAAAATGGAACGCCTTGTGGAAATCAGCTGCTATAACGGGTTCAATTTTAATATCGCTTTTACTTTTTAAAGGAATGTTCACTTTTTCTTCACCCACAGATTCTTTCTATGCAGAGAATTATGGTCCAGATTTTTTGAGCGTTTTAAAAGAAGACAGAGTCGCCATGTATCTGTCTGATGTGTATAGATCTCTGTTTTTATTAGCACTTACATTTGTATTACTATTTGCTTCTATAAGGCATAAATTATCACAAGGAAACGCAGTTTTATTAGTCGGAATTTTAATGGTTTTTGATTTATTTTTAGTAGATAAAAAATATGTAAATAGTGATAATTTTAAATCAAAGCATGAAGTAGAAATACCTTATGAAATTACTGAGGCAGATGCTGTTATTTTAAAAGACACTACCCATTTTAGAGTTTTTGAAGTAGCAGGTAATATGAGCAGTGCTCGAAGTTCTTATTTTCATAAATCACTCGGTGGCTATAGTGCTGTAAAACCCAGAAGAATGCAACAGTTATTTGATTATCAAATTGCCAAAAATAACCTACAAGTAGTGAACATGCTCAATACTAAGTATGTTATAAAACAAAATGAAGCAGGAGAAGACATGGCATTAGTAAACCCACAAGCAAACGGAAACGCTTGGTTTGTCAATAAAATTAAAATTGTTTCTACTGCTGATGAAGAAATGAAAGCATTAGACAGTTTACAAACAAAAGATGAAGCCGTTATTAGTAAAAATGAGCCAAGTTTAAAAAAATTAAAGAACATAAATACCATTGAAAGAGATTCACTAGCAAAAATTGATTTAATAACGTATAGACCAAATTATTTAAAATACTCATCAAAAAATGCAAATGATGGTTTTGCTGTTTTTTCAGAAATGTATTATAAAAAAGGATGGATTGCTACTATAAATGGTAAAGAAACTCCCATTTTTAGAGTAAATTATGCCTTGAGAGGGTTAGAAATACCAGCGGGTAGTCATACAATAGAATTTCAATTTAAGCCTCAAGTAGTAAAGACAGGAAGCACCATTGCGTTGTTTAGTTCGTTAGGAATGTTGCTACTATTTATAGGGGGTATTTATTTTGAAACTAAAAAAAGAGATAAAACTTCTTAAAGCCCTACTTAACCCTGAAACCACAAAAACAAAAAATAGTAATTATAACGTATTATTGGCCTCCAGCTGGTGGACCAGGTGTGCAGCGTTGGTTAAAATTTGTAAAATACTTGCCCGAATTTAATATCGAACCCATTGTTTTTATCCCAAAAAATCCGAGTTATCCGTTAGTTGATTATGATTTATTAAAAGAAGTGTCAAATCATGCAACAATTATAAGATTTCCTGTTTTTGAACCCTATGGATTGGCTTCTTTTTTATCAAAAAATAAAACTAAAAAAATTAGTTCGGGTATTATTTCTAATTCTAAAAAGCAATCTTTTGTAGAGCAAATTTTACTTTGGGTTAGAGGTAATTTATTTATTCCAGATGCTCGTGTTTTTTGGGTAAAACCATCCATAAAATTTCTTAAAAAATATATTAGAGAGCATCAAATAGATACAATAATTACCACAGGACCTCCGCATAGCGTACACTTGATAGGTTTGGGACTAAAAAAACAAAGCAACCTCAATTGGATAGCAGATTTTAGAGACCCATGGACCACAATTGGCTACCACAAAGCTTTAAAATTAAGTAAAAAATCGGCACTAAAACACACAAATTTAGAACAACAAGTTCTTACAAATTGCGACCAAGTTGTTGTAACATCACCCACAACTAAGTCAGAATTTCAGCAAATTACTTCAAAACCCATAACCGTAATTACAAACGGTTTTGATGTGGAAGTAGTTTCAAAAAAATCAATGGATATCAATTTTACAATAGCACACATTGGTTCTCTTTTGTCAGAAAGAAATCCATTAATACTATGGGAATCTTTAGCAGAAATAATAATTGAAAACCCTAATTTTGAAGCTCATTTTCGACTTAAACTTATAGGGGCTGTTAGTAAAGATGTACTTGAAACTCTGCAAACTTACAAGTTAGAAAAGTTTATAAACCATCTGGGATATGTTTCTCATGAAAGGGCATTGCAAGAGCAAAGATGTTCACAAGTATTACTATTAATTGAAATAAATTCCACTGAAACTAATTGTATCATTCCGGGAAAATTATTTGAGTATATAGTTTCTGAACGCCCTATTCTAGCCATTGGGCCTGAAAATGCTGATTTTAAAAATATTATTAAAGAAACAAATACGGGTTGTTTTTTTAATTATAATGAAAAGCAAGCCTTAAAAAATCAAATACTTTTTTACTTTAATCAATACCAACAAGGGATACTCAAACAAAATCCTACAGGAATTGAACAATACAGCCGAAAAAATCTTACAAAACAATTAGTCCATCTTATAACTCCCAAATAATTATTACAATGGGAATAGTTTTAAAGCATTCTTTTAAAAATACATTAGCAACATACATTGGTTTTGTCATTGGTGCCTTAAACACCCTGTATATGTATGTGCATTTTTTGGGCGATACTTATTACGGGCTGGTGAGTTATGTGCTTTCTGTTGCAAATATTATGATGCCTCTAATGGCTTTTGGGGTTCAACTCTTATAAAATACTACAATGAATATAAAACAGAAAATGAAAAATCTGTTTTTTTAACTTTTGTACTATTTTTACCTCTTGCTTTTGTAGTTCCTTTTTCAATAATTGGTTTTTTAGGCTACCATCAAATTGCTGGTTTTTTATCTCAAAAAAATCCTTTGGTTTATAACTATATTTGGCAAATTCCCATTATTGGGTTGTCAATGGGTTATTTTGAAATATTTTATGCGTGGGTAAAAGTTCATCTCAAATCAGTTTTAGGAAACTTCATCAAAGAAGTTTTGATTAGAATATTGGTAAGTATTTGTCTTTTAGCGGTATATTTTAAAATTATTACACCCATAGTTTTTGTTTATTCTTTATCGATTATTTATGTTTTAGCACTGCTTTTCATGATAATTTATGCCTTTAAAATTAGACCTCCTGTGTTTACATTTAGTTTGCCAAAAAATTATAAAGCCATAATTACTTATAGTTTGTTTATAATTCTCACTGGGGGAATTGCAAATTTATTTTTAGAAATAGATAAGTTTATGCTCAATAGTTACATCAAAATAGAAAATATTGCCTATTATTCTGTGGCGGTTTTTATAGCTACAATTATATCTGTACCCAGCAGATCCATGCATCAAATTACCTATCCCATAACGGCAAAATTAATGACCGAAAACAAACTTGATGAACTCAATACATTGTATAAAAAAACGTCTATAACATTACAAGTCGTTGGAGGTTTATTAATTTTAGGCATATTGGTTAATATAAACCAACTTTATTTAATTCTCCCAATAGAATACTCAGGGGGCATTTTTGTGGTTTTTACAATTGGACTTTCTAAATATTTTGATTTGATATTGGGCAATAACAACGCTATCATTTTTAATTCAAAATACTATAAAATTGTGCTTTCACTGGGGCTGCTTTTAGTAACACTCACCATTATTTTAAACATGATTTTTATTCCTCTATATGGTTTAAACGGAACCGCATTTGCAACCATGATTTCTATAACGCTATACAGTCTTGCAAAACTTATTTTTGTGGTAAAGAAAATGAAGTTGTTTCCTTTTACTACAAAAACACTATGGAGTTTTAGTGTTTTAATAGGTTGCTTTTTTCTATTTTATTTCTGGAATTTTACTTTTCATCCCATTATAAACATAATTTTAAAATCTATAATAATCTCAGTAGTTTATCTTTATACAAGCTATAAACTTACACTATCAGTTGATATTAATTTACTAATAAACAATATTTTAAGCAAGTTATTAAAATTTAGAAATAATAATAATTAGTCATTCCTTAAAAGCCCACTTTTTAAGTTTTTAGACTTTTTATCAAAAGCACATTTACATAAATATTTTACTACACAACAATTTTAAAAAAAATGTAACTACTCAGGTTGAAATAAATATTTTTTATTTCATCACAATTTTAACCGTTTTATTAAATTCTTGGGTGTTTATCATTAAAATATAAATACCTTCATTTAGTTTGTTTTCTAAATTTATGTGGTGTTTATTTAATCCTTTTTTAAAAGAAATTTGGTTTTGCTCAAAAACTAAATCTCCGTTTAAGGCTACTATTTTAAAATCTGCATTGGCGTCATTTTTTAAGTTAAAATCAACTTGAAAGCTTCCGTTAGATGGATTAGGATATATGCTAAATAACTCTGGTTGATTATTTTGAGATTTTATATTTTGAACTTGAATATTTTTGCTAACGGTTGTTTTTTGGTTTGTGTTCATAAAAAAACCATCTAATAAAAACATTTCTTTGTTTTCTAAACGAGGCGGACTATCTACACCTGCCACGTCTCCCCATTTTATCATGGAGGCATGATATTTTCCTGCTGATAACCAGTTTTTTGGTATTCCTCCTGCTTGCCATTTTTCATTTAGGGTTACCACATCAAAATTAGTTTTGCTTGAAAAATTTTCTTTTAAATATCCTCCGCCATATAAAAAAGGTACTTGTGTTATTCCTAAGAAGTTTGTAGTGGGTGCAATGTTTTTAAAAGGTTCTCCTTGTCCCCATAAAACAATTTCGTCATCATGATGATGAATGTCTATGGCAGGACGTTGTAAATTATTTAGCCAACTTGCCTTGCCAATGGCACCAGCAAAAACCCCAACGGCATTAAACTGTGCATCTACGGTAGATCCTGTGCAGTTTTCCTCCCCTGGTTTGCAGGGTGTTGTGGGAAATGTTTCTAAATCATAAGTCGTATAGTTTAAACCTAAAGAGCTATATATTTTATTAGCTTTAGTATATTCTAAGAAATTGCCATCAACACGTTCTGATTGATATTGTGTTTGATTTAAAGTAATATTGTGCAAACAAGCTATGGCACCAGCACTCCAGCCATTTCCAAATATTTTATTAG
>DAINSR010000010.1:0-18926 GCA_036741255.1 Flavobacterium sp. | reverse complement strand
AGTTGGATTTTTAAACTCAAAATTAGTGATTTTATTCTAATGCGTAATTTGGGTTAAATGCAATAAATTGTTTAAGTAATGTAAACCAAATTAAAGGACACCCTAAAAAAAACTATTCTTTATTACGAAATAATTTTTTAGAAACTTATTTCTCATGACTAAACGAGTTTTTAGGGGTGTCTTAAAATTCAAGGAAATCTTGATTTACATTTCTACTTCAAAATTTGTGATGCATGTTCTTTTGTTTTTACATTAACGATTACATCTTCAATAATTCCGTTTTCATCAATTATAAAAGTGGTTCTGTGAATACCATCATATTCTTTTCCCATAAACTTTTTAGGTCCCCAAACGCCAAACGCTTTAATAACACTTTTGTCTTCGTCGGCTATGAGTGGAAACGGAAAATTATATTTTTCTACAAATTTTGACTGAGCCAAAGCACTATCAGCACTAACTCCTAATAATGCATAATTTTGAGATTCAAACGTTTTAAAATTATCTCTTAAATCGCAGGCCTCTGCTGTGCAACCTGGTGTGTTTGCTTTTGGGTAGAAAAAGACTACTAATTTTTTTCCTTTATAATCGTTTAATTGATGTGGTTTTCCGTTGTGGTCTAAACCAGAAAATTGGGGTGCTTTATCTCCCGTTTTTAATGTTGTCATGATGTTATTTAATTATTATGTTTTTCTTAATGTTTGTTAGTCTCTAACTTCTCACTGCCCCAGATAGTAATGAAAAGCTTTTTGTAAAAGAATACATTTTTTTGTTACTGTAAAAAAGCGACCGTAAGGAAGCTCTTTTTATAGCTTACAAAAATAGTATTGTTTGCAAAAACTTGTAATGAATAGCTGGATTTGGCTCTTAAAAAAAATGTATATTTACGCTTCAAAAATACGAAAATGACTAAGAAAGAGCGTGCAGATTTTGTTATAAATACGTTAAATGATTTGTATCCAACGATTCCTATTCCGCTGGATCACAAAGATCCATATACACTTTTAATTGCGGTGTTGTTGTCTGCTCAGTGTACAGATGTGCGTGTAAACCAAATTACACCCTTATTGTTTGCAAGAGCCGATAATCCGTTTGATATGATTAAAATGAGTGTTGAAGAAATTAAAGAGATTATTAGACCGTGTGGATTATCGCCTATGAAATCAAAAGGCATATTTGGTTTATCTGAAATTTTAATCGAAAAATATGATGGCAAAGTACCCGAGAGTTTTGAGGCATTAGAGGCATTACCCGCTGTGGGTCATAAAACGGCAAGTGTGGTAATGAGTCAGGCTTTTGGGGTTCCCGCATTTCCTGTGGATACTCACATTCACAGATTGATGTATCGATGGAATTTGACAAACGGTAAAAATGTAGCTCAAACAGAAAAAGATGCTAAAGCTATTTTTCCTAAAGCATTGTGGAATGATTTGCATTTACAAATAATTTGGTATGGGCGTGAATATTCTCCGGCTCGAGGATGGAATTTAGAGAAAGATATTATTACAAAAGCAATAGGCAGAAAATCTGTTTTAAAAGAATATTACAAAAAATAGATGGTTTATTAAAAATATTTTTTTGTGTAATTATGATACAGATGCAGTTGATTAGTGATTATTCACAAAGCAACAAGGAAACTTATGTCTCAAATTAAAATTTAGCTATATGTATAATTAAGTAAGCTTGGTGGTGTGTTAAAAAGTGTGATTTTGTGTTGATTTAATTAAGCATAAACATTTATATTTACAAAAAATAATTGGTATGGTATTGAGCAGGTTTTGGTTAGCAATTTTTGTTTCGTCTATAGTTTTTGTCGTTGTTAGTTTGTTTTCTGGCAACAGTTATACTATTGAATATATTTTAAATGGTAAAAAGGACGACCCTATTTTGATTTCAGAAAAATTTATAGAGGATCTTCCTGTTATTATTCAAGACAGTATAAAGCAATCAAAAGATAAAACTTTTATTGTGGATTATGTTATTACAAACCCAGATACTACCTATATTTTTAAAAACAAAACAGTTAAAATTTATAGTGGAGTTCAAAAATCTGATGGATTACTGGCTACTGCAAAGAGTAGTTTAGTTGATTTAATTATTCCTTTGATTGCATATTTAGCTTTTTTTTGTGGATTGATGCAGTTGCTCATAGATTCTGGAGCATCTGAAAAATTAGCTAAGAAATTGAGTCCTGTTTTCTTAAAAATTTTTCCATCAGTGCCAAAAAATCATGAGTCTATATCGTATATGACATTAAATTTTTCGGCAAATTTTTTAGGATTAGACTCTGCGGCAACTCCTTTTGGATTAAAAGCTATGCAAAGTTTACAAGAAATTAATCCTAGCAACGACAAGGCGAGTGATGCCCAAATTATGTTTATGTGTTTACATGCAGCGGGTTTAACCTTGATTCCCACCTCTATTATAGGATATAGAGCGGCAGAAAATGCGGCAAATCCGGCTGATGTGATGTTACCTTGTATTTTAACTTCGTTTATTGGTACGCTAGTTGCTTTCATTATTGTGGGTATTCGTCAAAAAATTAATTTTAAAAGTGCCTCATTAGTTGTGGGATTGTTGGGTTTGATTGGAGCAGTTGTGGGATTGTTGTTTTACATTAATGGGCTAGATTTAGTTGAAAAAAATTTTTTTACAGCAAATTTATCAGGATTAGTGCTGGTTGCTATTATTGCGTTTACCTTGATTTTTTCTTGGATGAACGAAAAAAAGTTTACCCAGTTGAATACTACAATTTTTGATTCTTTTGTGGCGGGGGCTAATAATGGGTTGAAAACAGGTGTTACTATTTTTCCGTATGTGTTAGCTATGCTTGTGGCTATATCCATGTTTAGAAACAGTGGTTTGTTTGATTTAATTTCACATGGCATTGCTTTTATTGCCTCGCACATGGGATTGAGTAAGGAAATAACTGACTCGCTGCCTGTGGCTTTGTTGCGTCCATTTAGTTCAGGTGGCTCAAGAGGATTTATGATTGATGCCATGAAAACGTATGGCCCTGATTCATTAACCGGACGATTGAGCAGTATTTTTCAGTGCAGTGCCGAAACTACTTTTTATGTAATTGCAGTATATTTTGGTAGTATAAATATGAAAAATACCCGATATACACTGTCAACTATGCTTCTTGTAGATTTGATTTGTGTAATTACTGCAATATTTGTGGCGGTTTGGTTTTTTAATTAAAATTTGATTGGATTAAGGTTGGTCCGAAAAAGGGAAAATAAAAATTGTGCGGGGTTGTTATTAAAAAAAACAGGGAATTTCAATGAGTTTTGTTTTACAAATTGTTTGATTATAGTTTGGCGATATGTTTTTGATTGTTTTTCAAAATCGGTTTGCTTTTTGTTTTTATTACTTGTTCAGCAGTTTCAATGCTTGCGTAAAGAACTGTTTATTTCTTCAATAAATTCTAAAAGTTTATCCCTGCCAAAGCCTTCAGTGGAAGAAGTTGTAAAATATGTGGGCATTTCAGCCCAGTTATTGGCTAATAATTTTTTCTTATAGGCTGAAATATGAGAATCTATTTTTGTTTTACCTATTTTATCTGCTTTAGTAAAAACAATACAAAAGGGCACTTCTATTTCTCCTAAATAGGTTATGAATTCTAAGTCAATTTTTTGAGCCTCAAGCCTAATGTCAATTAATACAAAAGCACAAACGAGTTGCTCTCTTTTTTCAAAATAATCAGTTATAAACTCTTGAAATACTGCCTTTGTTTTTTTTGAAACTTTAGCATATCCATATCCTGGTAAATCTACTAAATACCAATTATTGTTAATTTTAAAGTGATTAATAAGTTGGGTTTTCCCTGGTCTTGCCGATGTTTTAGCGAGCTTTTTTCGGTCTGTGAGCATGTTGATTAACGAAGATTTTCCCACGTTAGATCGTCCTATAAAAGCATACTCTGGTAATGACTCATTTGGGCATTTGCTCACTTCAGAGTTGCTAATGATAAACTCGGCTGTATTAATTTTCATCTGTTTATTTTATAGTTTTTTATAGGTCAGACTTATCCATCATTAGTCTGTTGAAATTTTCATAATCAATCTCTTATACGTCAAGGGCTTTTGTCATGGGTATTTCATTCAAAACTTTTTTAGATTTTATATGTATCTAGGGTAAATCCTCAATGTTCTTGATTACCTACAAAAGCAAAAAATACACGGTTTTATTCTCAAGAACACCTTTAAAATAGACTTTTTTGTGCTTTGCTAAAATATAAACTTCTTATGCTTAATAACTTAGTGTATTTTAATTTTGATGGTTTCTTATATTATAAATTGTGTTTTTGCAACCAATTAAACAAAATTTCATTGAACTCATCAGGATGTTCCATCATGGCTGCATGACCACATTTATCTATCCAGTGTAACTCTGAATTTGGTAATAATTTATTAAATTCTTCGGCAACATTTGGTGGTGTTACTTTATCGTTTCTTCCCCATATAATGCATGTAGGGGTTTGCATCTTTGGTAAATCAGCTGCCATATTGTGTCTAATGGCACTCTTGGCTATGGTTAGTGTTTTTAAGAGTTTTATACGGTCATTTACGGTTGCAAAAACTTCATCAACTATTTCTTTAGTTGCTATTTTAGGGTCATAAAATACATCTTCACTTTTCTTTTTAATATATTCATAATCACCCCGTTTAGGATAACTCTCACCCATGCCACTTTCATAAAGTCCTGAGCTTCCGGTAATAATTAAACCTTTTACAAGCTCTGGATACATTTTAGTATGATACAAACCTATGTGTCCACCTAGTGAATTTCCTAATAAAATTACTTGGTCTAGTTTTTTGTGAAGTATAAAATCGTGAACAAATTTTGAAAATGCCTTTACGTTTGTTTTTAAAATACTTTGAGTATAAATAGGCAACAAAGGAATTATTACTCTATATCCTTTTGGTGGAAAATATCGGGCAACCCCGTCAAAATTACTCAACCCACCCAATAGTCCGTGCAACACTATAATAGGAGTGCCTTCTCCCGTTTCATAATAAGTATATTTTTTTTCTTTTTTTAACATAAACTTTTACTCGTTATAAAATACGGACAAATATAATAATTAAAATAGAGCCAAAATTTAATTTTTTTATCAATATAAATTAGCACTTTTTTTGCAAACTTATAATTATAAAGTTCTTATATAAAGATTATTAACAAATTTATCAAAGCAATATTAAAATCTCAAAGTTGATTTTAAATTCAAACAAATAATTAATATAACCGTTTTATTAAGTTTTCAAGGCTTTTATTAATATTTCTTTTTTACTAAAACATTTCTTAAATCTTAAAAACATATAAATTTATTAACAAAGTGGTATATTGTGGTAAATTGTGGTAAAAAATTTCTATTTTTGTGTTAGTAAAATACAAATCAGGATTGTGAATTCACTTATAGGGACATACGAATGTAAAATAGACAGCAAAGGAAGACTTATGATTCCTGCATCTTTAAAGAAGCAATTTGTTTCTTTAGAAGACGGTTTTGTATTAAAACGTTCTGTTTTTCAGCCTTGTTTAGAGTTGTTTCCCATGAGTGAATGGAATATGATGATGCAAAAAATTAACAACTTAAATAGGTTTGTTAAAAAGAACGACGATTTTATAAGAAGATTCATGTCGGGTGTAAAAGTTGTTGAAATTGATGTAACAGGAAGGCTTTTGATACCTAAAGATTTAGTCGTTTTTGGCAAAATAGATAAAGATGTAGTGCTTTCATCAGCGTTAAATATTGTTGAAATTTGGGATAAGAATCTTTATGAAACAGCGGTTGAGAATGCAACAGATGATTTTGCTCATTTAGCCGAAGAAGTAATGGGGAATAAAAACAATTTTGAAGATGAATTATCATAATCCAGTTTTATTGAAAGAAACAGTGGACGGATTGTGCATTCGTCCAGATGGGGTATATGTAGATGTAACTTTTGGGGGTGGTGGGCATTCAAGAGAAATTTTATCTCGGCTTGGTACAAACGGAAAGTTGTTTGCTTTTGATCAAGATTTAGATGCCCTGCAAAACAGTCTTGAAGATAGCAGATTTACGCTTATTAATGAAAATTTTAAGTTTATAAAACGTTTTTTACGATTCCATGGTATTAAGCAAGTAGATGGTATTTTAGCAGATTTAGGAGTATCATCGCACCAGTTTGATGAGGCAGACCGTGGTTTTTCTACACGCTTTGAGGCCGATTTAGATATGAGAATGAATCAAAATAGTTCATTATCGGCCTTTCATGTAATTAACGAATATGAAGAAGAAGCTTTAAAAAATGTGTTGTTTCAGTATGGCGAATTAAAAAATGCAGCTGCTATGGCACAGGCTATTGTTTTTGCAAGAAAAGAAATGTCTATTAAAAATTCAGATCAGCTAAAAAAAATATTAGGAAGGTTTTTACCCGCTCATAAAAGTAATAAAATACTAGCTCAAATATATCAAGCCGTTAGAATTGAGGTAAATCAAGAAATTGATGCTCTTCAAGAGTTTCTTTTGCAATCATTAGATATTTTAAAGCCCATGGGGCGTTTGAGTGTTATATCTTATCACTCACTAGAGGATAGATTAGTAAAAAGATTTTTAAAATTTGGCATGTTTGAAGGAGAGCCAGAAAAAGATTTTTTTGGAAATTTTGAAGTGCCTTTTAAAACGATAGAAAAATTAATTGTTCCCTCACAAGATGAGATAGCAGTGAACAATAGAGCAAGAAGTGCCAAATTAAGAATAGCCGAAAAGAAAATGTAAAATTTAGAATTTCAAGATTCTAAGATTATCTTTTTTATACATCATAAAATGGTTAGATGAAACGGAGGGTAAAATTTCTTGACAAGCAAAAGTATAATGAAGGTATATTTTAAGAAATTAATGACAAAACAACTAGTATAAATAATGAAAGCAAATATTTATAACTTATTGAAAGCTAAATTTTTAGTAAGTGATGACTCGCTTAA
This sequence comes from Flavobacterium sp., assembly GCA_036741255.1. Taxonomy (GTDB): domain Bacteria; phylum Bacteroidota; class Bacteroidia; order Flavobacteriales; family Flavobacteriaceae; genus Flavobacterium. The sequence goes on along the minus strand of DAINSR010000010.1, from coordinate 11,957 downwards.
AAACTGGTTGTTTATAGTTTATGTAATTTTTTTAGTTCTTATTATGATAGCAAATAATCATCAATATGATGCTAAAAATTACAGAATTACAGAATTATCAAAAGAAGTTAAAGAATTGAGATCAAAATTTGTAGATACCCGTTCAGAGCTTATGAAACTTAAAATGGAATCTACAATTACAAGAAAGATGGAATCTCGTGGTATAAAACCCTCTGAGGTGCCACCACAAAAAATTAAAGTTTTAAAAACAAAAGAAGAAAGTTTTCTAAGTAGATTATGGCAGTAGATAAAAAAAATAATTCTTTAAGAATGTTTTTAGTAGCAGGCACTATGTTTGTTATGGCACTGTTAATTATAGTTAAGCTTATTAATATTCAATGGATTCAAGGGGAATATTATAGAAAATTAGCTAAAGAGCTGACTGTTAAAAACTTTCAAATACCCGCAAATAAAGGGAATATTTATTCTTCAGACGGTAGTTTACTTGCAACATCAATACCTCAATATACTATTAGATTTGATGCAATGGCTCCCAAGAGTGAAGATTTTGAAGAACATGTAAATGATTTAGCCGACTCACTTTCAAACCTTTTATATAAATCGTCCACACAAGTTTTAGCAGAACTTAGAAGAGCTAGAGCTTCAAAAAATCGTTATTTATTAGTGGCAAAAGGGTTGAGTTATACGCAATATCTAAAGATCAAGACTTTCCCATTATTTAATAAAGGAGCTTTTAAAGGAGGTATTATTACAGAACAAAAAACAGTGCGCGTGCATCCCATTGGGAAAATTGCAGAGCGGACCATTGGTTATGAACGCATTAATGCTGATAGTACAACAAATGGTAAAGGAATAGAGTATGCTTTTAAAAAATATCTCAACGGAAGCAATGGTCATCGTATGATGCAAAAAATTGCAAAAGGTCAATGGAAACCCATTAACGATTCAAATGAGCTAGAGCCTCAAGATGGCTATGATATTATCTCTACAATAGATGTTTACATTCAAGATATTGCGCACCATGCTTTACTCAAGCAGTTAGAATTTTATCAAGCAGATCATGGGTGTGTTGTGGTAATGGAGTCAAAAACGGGCGAAGTAAAGGCTATTTCTAATTTAGGGAAAGATAACAATGGCTCATACTTTGAAACTCAAAATTATGCTGTGGCAGAATCTACTGAGCCAGGCTCAACATTTAAATTAATTGACTTAATTGCCCTTTTAGACGATAAAAAAATTGACACTAGCAGAATCTATAATACGCAAAATGGTGTTGTAAAATATTATGGAAAATCTGTTAGAGATTCTCAAAAAGGGGGCTATGGAAAAATATCACTTGCAAGAGGTTTTGAACTTTCGTCTAATACGGTTCTTGTTCAGGCAGTGCATGAAAATTATAAAAACAATCCCAATCAATTTATTAATAGAATTAAAAGTTATGGTTTAGATAAGCCGCTTGGGTTACAATTTATTGGCGAAGGAAAACCCTATATTCCTCAGCCTAATTCTTCAAACTGGTCTGGTATTGCTCTTCCATGGATGGCTTATGGGTATGGAGTGTCTGTAACACCTTTGCAAACACTAACACTTTATAATGCTGTTGCTAATAATGGCAAAATGATTAAACCTTTTTTTGTTAAGGAAATAAAGGAATGGAACACAACCATTAAAAAGTTTGACACAGAAGTTATAAATCAAAAAATTTGTTCAGATGAAACTTTGAAAAAAGTAAAGGCTGTTTTGCACAATGTAGTTAAAAAGGGTACTGGCTCAAAACTATATTCTCCAAATTTTTCAATGGCAGGTAAAACAGGAACTGTTCAAATGAATTACAGAGATAAATCAAAATTGTATTACGCCTCTTCATTTGTTGGGTATTTTCCGGCAGATGAACCTAAATATTCGTGCATAGTTATAATTCACAAGCCTAATGTGGCTGCCGGATATTATGGAGCTGATGTAGCTGGACCAGTGTTTAAAAGAATAGCACAAAAAATTTATACAGACACTCCTTCAACCAATCTGGTAAAAAAAATAAATAAGAAAATAATAAAGCAAGAAAAATTATATGCCCAGCTATATGATATAAAAACTACCGAAAATATTGTTCCAAGTGTAAAAGGTATGCCCGCCATGGATGCTGTTGTATTGCTTGAAAACATGGGTTTAAAAGTAAAAGTAATTGGAGCTGGAAAGGTAAAAAAGCAATCCATAGAAAAAGGCCAACGGTTTCATAAAAATCAATTTATAATACTAGAACTAGCGTGAAAATTTTAAAAGACATACTATATAAAGTTGCTATTGATGCCGTTATAGGTTTAACAGAACTTTTTATAAATTCAATCCACTTTGATTCTAGAAAAATATCTTTTAATGATGTTTTTGTAGCTATTAACGGAACTGTTTCTAACGGGCATGATTACATTGAAAAGGCAATTAATCAAGGTGCTGTAGCTGTGATATGTGAAGAATTTCCTGATAAAATAGTAAATGGCGTTGCTTATATTAAAGTAAAAGACACAAACGGAGCTTTGGCAAATTTAGCAAACAACTACTTTGATAATCCTTCTTCAAAAGTTCAATTAATAGGTATCACAGGAACAAACGGAAAAACAACAGTAGCCTCATTATTATATCAATTATTTAAAAAAGCTGGGTATAAAGTGGGGTTGCTTTCAACTGTAAAAATTTTAGTGGACAATAACGAGTATAAAGCCACGCACACCACACCAGATTCTCTCACTATTAATCATTATTTAAATGAAATGGTGTTAGTGGGTTGTACATATTGCTTCATGGAGGTGAGTTCACACGGTATTCATCAAAAACGAATTCAAGGACTGCAGTTTAGAGGCGGTGTATTTACAAATTTATCGCATGACCATTTAGATTATCACAAATCTTTTGCTGCCTACAGAGATGTAAAAAAATCTTTTTTTGACGGATTAAGTAAAGGCTCTTTTGCACTCACTAATGTAGATGACAAAAACGGAAATGTGATGCTGCAAAACACGTTGGCAAAAAAATGTACTTATGCCTTAAAATCCTATGCTGATTATCAAGCCCAAATATTAGAAAGCCAATTAACAGGGTTGTTGTTAAAGGTTAATGAAAATGAAGTTTGGGTAAAACTCATAGGTCATTTTAACGCATATAATTTGTTGGCTATATATGGTGTGGCTGTTGAACTGGGTATTGATAAATTAGAAGCTCTTAGATTATTAAGTGAGTTAGAAAGTGTGGCAGGACGGTTTCAATTTTATATTTCTAATTCAAAAATTACTGCAGTTGTAGATTATGCTCACACTCCAGATGCTTTAGAAAATGTGTTACAAACCATTACTGCAATAAGAACTAAAAATGAGCAACTCATTACCGTGGTGGGTTGTGGTGGAGATAGAGATAAAGAAAAACGACCTATAATGGCAGAAGTGGCATCAAGAATGAGTGATAAAGTGGTTTTTACATCAGACAATCCACGGTCTGAGGATGCTGAAGATATTATTCATGAAATGGAAAAAGGAGTAGAGCCTCAAAATTATAAAAAAACAGTTTCAATAGTAGATAGAGAACAAGCAATTAAGTCGGCTTGTTTGATGGCAAATGAAAATGATATTATACTTATTGCTGGAAAAGGACATGAAAATTATCAAGAAATAAATGGGGTAAGACATGATTTTGATGATTTACAAGTGGTAACTAAATTTTTAACTCAATTAAATAAATAGAAATTAATGCTGTATTATTTATTCCAATATTTAGATGGCCAGTTTGATTTTCCTGGAGCAGGACTTTTTCAGTACATAACATTTAGATCTGCATTGGCAATTATTTTGTCTTTGTTGATATCTACTGTTTTTGGTAAACGAATTATCAATTTTTTACGCAATCAACAAGTTGGCGAAACGGTTAGAGAGCTGGGTTTAGAGGGACAAAAAGAAAAAGCAGGAACACCCACAATGGGGGGAATTATCATTATAATGGCAACATTAATCCCGGTTTTTCTACTTGCAAAGCTAGATAACATATATGTTCTTTTATTAATCGTTACTACCCTTTGGATGGGGACAATAGGTTTTATTGACGATTATATTAAAATATTTAAAAAAGATAAACAGGGTTTAAAAGGAATTTTTAAAGTAATAGGGCAAGTGGGGCTTGGACTTATAGTGGGTTGCGTACTTTATTTTAATGATGCAGTTACCATTAGAAAAGACACTACTGAAACAAGAATAACCGCTTCAACCCCTGCATTAAAGTCAATTTTAGAAGAAAAATCAACCGCCACAACTATCCCATTTTTTAAAAATAACGAATTTGAGTATGCTGAAATTTTAAGTTTTATGGGCAATGGTTATCAAAACTGGGCTTGGTTAGTATTTATCCCTATCGTCATTTTTATCATCACGGCAGTTTCAAATGGTGCTAATTTAACCGATGGAATAGACGGACTTGCAGCGGGAACATCTGCCATATCTGTGTTTGCTTTAGGGATTTTTACGTTTGTTTCAGGAAATATTATTTTGTCTGACTATTTGAATATCATGTATATTCCAAATTCAGGCGAAATGACGGTTTACATTGCAGCGTTTATAGGGGCTCTCATCGGGTTTTTATGGTACAATTCTTTTCCTGCATCTGTTTTTATGGGCGATACGGGTAGTTTAACCATTGGTGGCATCATAGCTGTTTTAGCAATTTCTGTTAGAAAGGAATTATTACTTCCAGTTTTATGTGCCATCTTTTTTGCCGAAAATTTATCTGTTATCATTCAGGTAAGCTATTTTAAATATACTAAAAAACGTTTTGGCGAAGGAAAACGAATTTTTTTAATGTCGCCTTTGCATCATCATTATCAAAAGAAAGGCTATCATGAAAGTAAAATTGTAACACGTTTTTGGATTGTGGCCATCATGCTTTCTATTTTGTCTATTGTAACACTAAAATTAAGATAGTATGCAGCAAAGATTAGTAATTTTAGGCGGAGGCGAAAGCGGAGTTGGAACGGCAATTCTTGGAAAGAAAAAAGGATATGAGGTGTTTGTTTCTGATTTTGGGGTCATAAAAAACAATTATAAAGAAGTATTAATTGCAAACAATATAGACTGGGAAGATGAAAAACACACTGAAAATTTGATTTTAAATGCAAATGTGGTCATGAAAAGCCCTGGAATACCAGATAAGGCTCCCATTGTAAAAAAATTGAGAGAAAAAGGTATTCCCGTAATTTCTGAAATTGAATTTGCTTATCCTTTTACAAATGCAATAACTATTGGAATAACTGGCAGTAATGGAAAAACCACCACCACTTTGCTAACACATCACATCTTGAAAAAAGCAGGAATAAATGTGGGTTTAGCAGGAAATATAGGAAAAAGTTTTGCGTGGCAGGTGGCAGATGATAAGGTTGATGTATATGTATTAGAGTTGAGCAGTTTTCAGCTTGACGGAATTATAAATTATAAGCCACACATAGCCATTATTACAAACATAAGTCCAGATCATTTAGACCGATATAATTATGATTATGCTCAATATATTCAATCAAAATTTAGAATAACCTTAAATCAAACATCAGAGGATTATCTCATTTATGATGATGATGACGAGGCCATTTCGTCTTGGCTTACAAACAATAATATTAAAGCTCAAAGACTACCCTTTTCATTAAAAAACAAGATAGAACAAGGAAGTTATTTAAAAGATAAAACCATTTATAGCAAAATTAAAAACGAAGAAATTAATATGTTAACAACAACCATATCACTACAAGGAAATCACAACATGAAAAATGCAATGGCGGCCATTTCAGTTGCCCAGCTTATGAACATCAGAAAGCAAACCATTAGAGAAAGTTTGTCAGATTTTCAGGGCGTGGAGCATCGTTTAGAAAAAGTGCTTAAAATAGATAATGTGTTGTTTATTAACGATTCAAAAGCTACAAATATAAACGCCACATATTTTGCTTTAGAAAGTATGGAAACTCCCACAATATGGATAGTGGGAGGAGTAGATAAAGGAAATGATTATACAGAGCTTTTACCACTTGTAAATGAAAAAGTTAAAGCCATTATTTGCTTGGGTATTGATAACAAAAAAATCATTGATTCATTTAATAATATTGTTGATATAATGGTGGAAACTACATCTATGGATCAGGCAGTGCAAGTGGCTCAAAAAATTGCTGAAAAAGGTGATACAGTATTACTTTCACCAGCTTGTGCTAGTTTTGATTTGTTTGAAAATTATGAAGATAGAGGTAATAAATTTAAAAACGCTGTAAGGGGCTTATAATGAGTAGTATTTTAAAAAATCTTAAAGGAGACAAAGGAATTTGGGCACTAGTGTTTTTACTGGCTCTCATATCTTTTATGCCTGTATATAGTGCAAGTACAAACCTTGTCTATGTGTCAAGCAGTGGCTCTACATTTGGTTTTTTAATGAAGCATGTTTTTCATTTATTTTTAGGTTTTACAATCATCATTTTAGTGCATAAAATGCCCTATCAATATACAAAAGCATTATCCATTTTTCTAATGCCATTTGTTGTTATATTGTTACTCTACACCATTTTTCAAGGAAAAACCATCGATGGGGCAAACGCCAGCAGATGGATAAAAATTCCGTTTATTGGAATGACGTTTCAAACCTCTTCAATAGCATTTATAGTGTTAATAGTTTATGTTGCAAAATATTTAGCAAAAATAAAAGACAAAGCATTCACTTTTAAATCTTCATTAATTGAATTGTGGCTACCTGTTTTTTGCGTATTAATTTTGATTTTGCCCGCAAATTTTTCAACAACAGCACTCATTTTTGCTATGGTGTGTATGTTGGTTTTTATAGGACATTATCCTCTAAAATATCTGCTAACTATTATTTTTGCTGGTTTTTTTGTATTAGCAATTTTTATAGGAGTGGCAAAAGTATTTCCAGATGCCATGCCTAATCGAGTAAAAACATGGGAAAATAGAATAGAACGATTTACAACTGATAAAACAGACGAGGACAATTATCAAATTGATAAAGCTAAAATTGCTATTGCCTCTGGAAATATTTATGGTTTAGGTCCTGGAAAAAGTGTTCAAAAGAACTTTTTGCCACAGTCCACCTCAGATTTTATTTATGCGATAATTGTTGAAGAATACGGATTAATTGGTGGACTCGGAATACTCTTAGTTTATATGTTGCTTTTTTTTAGATTCATTGTTTGTGCTCACAAAGCAACCACTTTTTATGGCAAGTTATTAGTCATAGGACTGGGATTTCCAATTATCTTTCAGGCACTTATTAATATGGGTGTGGCAGTAGAACTACTCCCTGTAACAGGTCAAACACTACCTCTAATTAGTAGTGGAGGAACCTCAATTTGGATGACTTGTGTTGCCATAGGAATTATTTTAAGTGTCAGTAAAAAAGATGAAGAAGTTGCTGCAGATTTAGAAGAATCTGAAAAGCGAAACGAGGCATTGCAACGAATAATTGACCGAGAAATTCAGCTTGAAGAAGAAAACAACTTGACCGAAGAAGCTGATAAGAATCCATTAGAACCCATTTTAAACCAAAAATAATGAGTGCCAAAAAAATTATTATTAGCGGAGGTGGAACAGGCGGACATATTTATCCGGCAATTGCTATTGCAAATGAGTTAAAAAACACTTTTTCAGATGCACAGTTTTTATTTGTGGGTGCAAAAGATAAAATGGAAATGCAAAAAGTGCCTCAAGCAGGTTATGAAATTAAAGGATTATGGATTTCTGGTATTCAAAGAAAAATATCCATTGACAATGCTCTTTTTCCTTTTAAGTTACTTTCTAGTTTGTATAATTCGTTTAAAATCATAAAAAAATTTAAGCCAGATGTAGTTATCGGAACAGGTGGTTTTGCCAGTGGTGCAATACTCAAAGTGGCATCTTTTCTTGGTATTCCCACACTCATACAGGAACAAAATTCATATCCAGGAATTACTAATAAATTACTTTCAAAAAAAGCAAATACTATTTGTGTGGCCTATGAAAATTTAGAACGCTACTTTCCAAAAGAGAAATTAAAACTCACAGGCAATCCGGTACGTCAAGATTTAATAGAAGCAGCTAATAAAACAGAAGCACTAACTTATTTTAACTTAGAGGTTAATAAAAAAACAATATTGATTTTAGGGGGCAGTTTAGGCGCTCGTAGAATCAATCAATTAGTAGAAAAAGAGTTGGATTTTTTGTTAAGTCAAAATATTCAAATAATATGGCAATGTGGCAAATTATATTTTGATGAGTATAAAAAATATTCTTCACAAGTTGAACAAAATGGTCAAAAATCGCTGGTAACCGTTATGCCGTTTATAGATAGAATGGACTTAGTTTATGCTGCCGCCGACATTATTGTATCACGCTCAGGAGCCTCATCAGTATCAGAATTGTGCATCATTGGTAAACCTACAATTTTTATTCCATCGCCTAATGTTGCCGAAGATCATCAAACAAAAAACGCAAAAGCAATTGCCGATAAAAATGGAGCCATTTTATTAAAAGAATCAGATTTGAACAGCGATTTTCAAACGGTTTTTAAAAATTTATTAGAACATCCGGAGCAGCAAATATTGTTAGGTCAAAATATTAAAAAACTCGCCTTGCCTCACGCAACAAAAGATATAGTAAAAGAAATAGAAAAACTTATTGTACAAAAGGGAAAGCACTAGTAAAAAGTAATATTGTCAAACGAGCTTTATTTAACATTAAAAGATGAATTTGAATCACATACAAAACATTTATTTTATAGGCATAGGCGGCATTGGAATGAGTGCCTTGGCTCGTTATTTTAAAAACATTGGAAAACAAGTATATGGTTATGATAAAACACCCACTCAACTAACCTCAGAATTACAACAAGAAAGTATTGTGGTGGGTTTTGAAGATGTAATTGATGCAATACCAAATCATTTTTCACCACAAAATACTCTAGTTGTCATTACTCCCGCTGTACCTGCAACTCACAAGCAGTGGAACTATTTCAGTACGCACCATTATACAATTAAAAAACGAGCACAGGTTTTAGGGCTTATTACAAAAGATACATTTTGTTTTGCTGTAGCTGGTACTCACGGAAAAACAACCACGTCTAGTATTTTAGCACACATATTGTTTGAAAGTGGTTTAGATGTTACTTCTTTTTTAGGCGGCATAGTAGAAAATTACAATTCAAATTTAGTGGGCAATGGAACCTCTATAACCGTTGTGGAAGCCGACGAGTTTGATCGCTCGTTTCTTCATCTGTATCCTAATATGGCTTGTATTACTTCTATGGATGCCGATCATTTAGATATTTATGGAGATGCTTTGTCAATTGAAGTAAGTTTTAGAGAATTTGCCTCAAAAATAGAAGACAAATCAAATTTGTTTTATGCTCATGGATTAGATTTACAAGGTGTTTCTGTGGGGGTTAATAGTTCCTCTCAAATTAAAGCTCAAAATATTAAAATTGAAAATGGGTTTTATGTTTTTGATGCACAATTAGCAGATGAGTGTATCAAAAATATTCAATTTAGCTTGCCAGGACATCACAATTTATCAAATGCGTTGATGGCACTAGCAATGGCAAGAAAATATGGAGTTGATACTGATAAAATTAAAAATGCACTAGCCTCTTTTAAAGGCATTCGCAGGAGATTTTCGTTTGTTATTAAAGAAAAAAATCTCACATATATTGATGATTATGCACATCATCCCACAGAAATTAATGCAGTGCATCAAGCAGTTAGAGAACTGTTTCCAACTCAAAAAATATGTGCCATTTTTCAGCCTCATTTATTCAGTAGAACTAAGGATTTTGCATCAGATTTTGCCAAAAGTTTGTCTCAGTTTGATGAAATTTTGTTAATGGAAATATATCCGGCTAGAGAACAACCCTTGCCTGGTGTTACATCATCTTGGTTGCTAGAAAAAATTGATAATAATCATAAAAAATTAGTTCAAAAACAAGACTTAAAAAATTATCTAAATGCCTCAAGTGCAACTGTTTTTATAACTATTGGGGCAGGAGATTTAGGCGAGATGGTTTCTGATATAAAACAAATGTTGTATGAAAAAAATTAATTGGATAAATATTCGTTTGTTGCTTATTATGGCACTCATGATTTTCATGTATTCTTTTTCAGGGATAAAAAATAAAAATCGGGAAGTGCAAAAAATTAAAATTGTCTTTAACGCAAATGATTATCCGTTTTTAAACGAAAAGATAGTTAATAACTTGTTAATACAAAATTTTGAAAGCACTTCTAAACTAACAAAAGATAAGTTAGATTTGAACACATTAGAAAATTTGTTAAATACTAACAAATATGTGGATAATTCAGAGGTTTTTTGTTCCATAGATGGTCAACTTACAGCCACTATCAAACAAAAAAAACCAGTCATTAGAGTTATTAACGAAGCAGGGTCTTATTATTTAGATTCAAAAGGGGCTAAAATTCCATTGTCTGAAAACTTTACGCCAAGAGTACCCATTTTTTATGGTAAAATTGAGGCTAATGAACAAGAACCGCTGACACGTCTTTTTGATTATATTGAAAAAGATGAAGTGTTAAAACATTCAATTATTGATTTAAAAAAAACGCAGAAAAAGAATATTATTTTTTCTGTAAGAGATTATGATTATAAAGTAATATTTGGAAATGAATCTAACATAGAAAAAAAATTCAAAAATTACGAGGCATTTTTACAATTTGCCGCAAAGAGTGAAAAAATTAAAAGTTATAAAACCATAAATTTGATTTTTACAGATCAGGTTGTTTGCACAAAATAAAATATCATGAGAAAAGAAAACATTGCAGTGGGACTAGATATTGGTACAACAAAAATTGTTGCCATGATAGGCCGTCAAAACGAATATGGAAAATTAGAAATACTAGGCATTGGTAAATCAAAAAGTCTTGGTGTGCATAGGGGAGTAGTAAACAACATTACGCAAACAATTCAATCTATTCAACAAGCTGTTCAAGATGCAGAAAATAATTCTGGTTACAAGATAAATGATGTTGTGGTGGGCATTGCAGGACAACACATTAGAAGTATTCAGCACAGCGATTATATTAGTCGTCCAAATGCAGATGAGGTCATTGGCGATTCTGATATTGAACAACTTATAAATCAGGTACACAAATTAGCCATGTTGCCTGGCGAAGAAATTATTCATGTATTGCCACAAGAATTTAAAATAGATGGTCAAACAGAAATTAAAGAACCTGTGGGCATGTATGGTTCTCGAGTAGAATCTAGTTTTCATGTGGTGGTGGGGCAGGCAGCATCAATCAGAAACGTGGGCCGATGTATTAAAAGTTCGGGCTTAGATCTTTCTGGTTTAACCTTAGAACCTTTAGCCTCTGCAGATGCTGTTTTGAGCAAAGAAGAAAAAGAGGCAGGAGGGGCTCTCATTGACATAGGGGGGGGAACAACAGATTTGGCAATTTTTAAAGACGACATCATTCGTCATACGGCCGTAATACCTTTTGGTGGAAATGTTATTACAGACGATATTAAAGAAGGCTGCTCCATCATTGAAAAACAAGCAGAATTATTAAAAATAAAATTTGGTTCAGCATGGCCGGGAGAAAATAAAGAAAATGAAATTGTTTCAATACCTGGATTGAGAGGAAGAGAACCTAAAGAAATTTCATTAAAAAATCTTTCAAGAATCATTCACTCTAGAGTAGTAGAAATCATTGAACTGGTTTATGCAGAAATCAAAGAATACGGTCATGAAGACAACAAACGAAAACTTATTGCAGGTATAGTTTTAACTGGTGGCGGTGCAGAACTAAAGCATATCAAACAACTTGTAGAGTATATCACAGGAATGGACACCCGCATTGGATATCCAAATGAGCATTTAGCTGGCAACTCTGACGAGGAAATTTCAAGTCCACTATATGCCACAGCTGTTGGGCTGGTTATGAACAGTTTACG
>DAINSR010000009.1:0-19156 GCA_036741255.1 Flavobacterium sp. | reverse complement strand
AAATGATCACAAACATGGTAAACGGCAGCACATACAATCAAAATTTTGATTATAACCAAAAAGAAATGTTTAGCTTTGTGGGGTATTGAAATCATGAATGCAAAGAAACAAACTTTAATTTTAAACTCTAAACTAAAAATTGTCAAACGAAAGAATCATATTAGGGATTGATCCTGGAACGACCATCATGGGGTTTGGAATTATAAAAGTGGAACAAAAGAAAATGTCTTTTTTACAGTTAAACGAATTGCAGCTATCTAAATACGATAATCATTATCAAAAATTAAAAATTATTTTTGAACGAACTATTGAGCTTATAGACACTTATCATCCTGATGAAATTGCTATTGAAGCACCATTTTTTGGCAAAAACGTACAATCTATGCTGACGCTAGGAAGAGCACAAGGTGTGGCTATGGCAGCAGGACTTTCGAGAGATATTCCCATTACAGAGTATGAACCAAAAAAAATTAAAATGGCCATTACTGGAAACGGAAGTGCCAGTAAAGAACAAGTTGCAAAAATGTTACAACAATTATTAGGACTAAAAGAGTTGCCTAAAAATCTTGATTCTACAGATGGTTTAGCAGTGGCAGTGTGCCATTTTTTTAATTCTGGTAAAGCAAGTAGCCAAAAGAACTATACGAGTTGGGCTTCATTTGTGAAACAAAATTTGAATAAGGTAAAAAACAAGTAGTCCTGCGTAAAGTTTCAAGTTATTATTTCATTTTATGATACGAACACCAATTTTTATTAAAAGACTATTTTTCAATCAAATTTGGAGTTTAACAAATTCAAATAATGTAGTTTATCTCACTTTTGATGATGGTCCCATGCCAGGTATAACAGATTGGGTTTTAAATCTATTAGAACACGAAAACATTAAAGTCACTTTTTTTTGTATTGGCGACAACATTAGAAAACATCCTGACACTTTTAAAAAAATTATTCACGGCGGACATTCTATTGGTAATCATACATTTAACCACTTAAATGGTTGGAAAACCTCAACAGCAAATTATATAGAAAACGTTTATTTATTTGAAACAGAACAAGCAAAATTAATCCTTCCAAGTAGTAAGCTCTTTCGCCCGCCTTATGGGAAAATTACATTGAGCCAATCAAAAAAAATAAGAAAGTTGGGGTATAAAATAATTATGTGGACTATTTTGAGTAAAGATTATGACTCAAAGGTGAGTAAAGTACAGTGTGTGGAAAATGTTTTAAAAAACACAAAATCTGGAGATATTATTGTCTTTCATGATAGCATAAAAGCCTCAGAAAATTTAAAATTTGCCTTACCCATAATAATTAAAGAATTAAAAAACAAAGGATTCAGGTTTGATGTACTTCATTAGACCTGATTTTTTACAATGTTTATCAATGTATTAGCATCTAACTCGCCGCTTTGCCTCCAAACCATCTGCCCTGATTTATAAATCATTAAAGTGGGAAGTCCTTTAATTTTTAAAGCTTCAGCTAATTCTTTATTTTTATCAATATCAATTTTTATTACTTTAGCCTTATCGCCAAGTGCTGCTGCTACATGCTTAATGGTTTCGTTCATAGAAACCGACGATTCATTCCACTCTGTAAAAAAATCTAACAATACAGGTACTTGAGCATCTAAAAGTTCTCCAAATTTTGACATAAATCGGTATTATTTGTTATTTAACAACATGATAAGACACAAATCTTAATACAAATATAGTATTTTAAATGAATTATGCTACTTTTTTACCTTTTTTTAATGTAATTACAGTTATTTCGGGCATTATCCCTACTCTTCCTGGATAAGCATGAAACCCAAAACCGCGATTTACATATAAATATCTTCCTTTGTTTTCATACAATCCTGCCCATTGTTTATACACATACTGCACAGGACTCCATTTAAACCAACCAGGTATTTCTATACCAAATTGTAACCCGTGCGTGTGTCCTGAAAGAGTCAATTGATAATGCAATTCGTGATATTGCACTTGATCATTCCAATGATTGGGATCATGGCTCATTAATATTTTAAAATCTTCTTTTAATACACCTTTTGAAGCAAGTTCTAAATCGCCAGCTTTTTTAAAGTGTTTGCCCCAGTTTTCAACACCAATTATCTTTATAGATTCGTTGCTTTTTGTTATCTCTATATTTTGATTGAGCAATAAGTTAAAATCTATTTGACGATGTAAATCTTTAACCGCTAAAAAATTATCTTCTTTCTCTTGATCAGAATCCCAAGTTACATATTCTCCATAATCATGATTGCCAAGTATTGAATATTTACCTAAAACCGGTTGATGAATTTTTTTAAACACATCTATCCACGGATGCATCTCTTTTGCATGGGTGTTTACAATATCTCCTGTGAACAAAACAATATCGCTGTTTTGCTGGTTGATTAAATCAATGGCATAATTAATTTTTCCTGCATCATCAAAACTACCGCTGTGAATATCAGATAAGTGTGTTATAGTTGTGCCATCAAATGATGGAGGCAAATCGTCAAAAAAAATAGTTTGTTTGATAACTTTAAAATTATATTTACCAATTGTCATTCCATACAACAATGAAGCAAATGGAATTGAGGCTATACCCAGTGCCATTTGGCTTACAAATCGTCTGCGTGAGGGTAAAAAAGAACCCTCATTATTATCGCCTACAAAATAAACTATAATGGCTTTTATAAATCTAAAAATATCTTCGCCAAACAACACCATTCCGATGATTATTTTTGGAATCGTAAAAATTAAAAACAACCCCATTGTTGCCATAGTTTTAGTTGTTTGACCCACACCTCTGTCAAATTGTGAAAACTGATACACTAAAAAAAGAACTACAACAACAGTAACAGCAAGATAAACGAATAAAATGATTTTTGATTTAGTAATTGTTCTAACTGCCTGAAATGAATAAAACTCTAAAACAGCGAGTAAAATAAGAGGAAGTAACCAACGGAGCATATTTTTTTATACAAATTAACTACATCTTAATGAATTGAAATGGTATTTATTAAAATTTTAACGGATGATTTATGATTATTTTTAGCTAGAATAGTTTAACCTTTTTTGGCTTCTTATCTTGATGATAACCCTAAGAACAGAATACTAATAATACTCTTCTGGCCTTTCAGCCGTAGCCTTTCATAATAGTGAAAAGTTAAATTAGCAAAGTTCATTATCAATACATTCAAACATTATATTTTCTTAGGGCATTCTTTTGATGGTTCAGTTTTACACACAAATATTATTTGAATTGTTAAAATCTAATTTCTGTTATTTTAAACATATTTAAAATAATCAAATACTTGTAAATCAATTATTTTACAAACTAAAACATGCTTAACAAAGTAATTCTTTTTAGAACAACCTCTTGTATATTAATCAGCGTTACTTTAGTAGTATATGTATTAATTAAAAGTTAATATTTGCAAAAGTAAAAGCAATACTATTAAATTTGTGTGTTGTAGCTATTGTAAGTTTTTAATTCAATTTTAATTCAACAAACAATAGCATGATTTATAATTATTTATAAACTTTAATTTTAAATAAATCTCAAAAATATGTTAGAAGCATTAGTTCCTTTAGTTTCATTAATAGCTTTAGAAGTTATCTTGGGTATTGATAATATTATATTTATTTCTATTTTATCAGACAAACTTCCCGAAAGTCAGCGGCCAA
This sequence comes from Flavobacterium sp., assembly GCA_036741255.1. Classification (GTDB taxonomy): domain Bacteria; phylum Bacteroidota; class Bacteroidia; order Flavobacteriales; family Flavobacteriaceae; genus Flavobacterium. Next base: position 15,482 of record DAINSR010000009.1, on the reverse strand, counting down.
AGTTGCGTTATTGGGGTATAGGTCTTGCCATGATCATGCGCTTAATTTTATTAGGTTTTATTTCATGGATTTTAAAATTAGATACCACTTTATTTAGTTTGTTTGATACAAATTTTACAGGAAAAGGGTTAATATTAATTTTTGGGGGGTTGTTTTTAATTTATAAAAGCACCAAAGAAATTTACCACAAAACAGAAGTTGTAGAAGTAAAAGACACCACAGAAGAACCTAAAGCTATTAATTTTAAAAAATTACTAGGAGAAGTTATTGCTTTAGACCTTGTTTTTTCAGTAGATTCAATAATTACTGCTGTGGGTATGGTAAACGAACTTTGGGTTATGTACACTGCGGTAGTAGTTACAGTTCTAATAATGCTTGTGGCTGCAAAACCTATTAGTGAGTTTATATCAAAACATCCTTCGTTCAAGGTTTTAGCACTTTGTTTTTTAATGATGATAGGGGTGTCATTACTTGCTGAGGGTTTTCAATTTAAAATCCCTAAAGGATATATTTATTTTTCTATGGCATTTGCATTTTTAGTGGATGTAATTCAATTAAAAACGGTAAAAAATGTTCATCTAACACAAAAATAGTATGGATACTTTGTTGTACAATTTTAAAATTACAATAAACGAAAAGTTATTTGTAAAAGACCCAGAGTCATCAGATTTAGGAAAAAAAATTCTTAAAAACAGTATTCATTTAATTGACGAAATTGGTTTTGATGCTTTTACATTCAAGAAACTGGGCGAAAAAATAAATTCAAATGAAAGTTCTATATATAGATATTTTGAAAACAAACATAAACTTTTAATTTATTTAACCACTTGGTATTGGAGCTGGGTGGAGTATAACTTGGTTTTTAGTACAAACAACATTTCTAGTCCTATTGAAAAATTAGTATTAGGCATAGAAATTATTACAAAAAACATTGAAGACGATAGTAATACACAATACATTGACGAATCTATATTGAATAAAATTGTCATTTCAGAATTTACAAAAACACTACTCACAAAAGAAGTAGATGAAGAAAACAAAGAAGGTTTTTTTTTAGTATATAAACGCATCATTCACAGAATTATTGAAATGATAAAAGAGGTAAACCCAAGCTATCCTTATGCAAAAAGTTTAGCCTCATCAATAGTAGAAGGTTCACTGCATCAAAATTATTTAAAACAACATTTTAAAACCATCACAAGTCTTTCTGAAAAAGATTGTTTGTCAGATTTTTATATACATTTGATTAAAAAAGTAGTATCATGAGCCCCTTAAAAAGATTTAAAAATTTAATAGCCACAGATAAAAATGATGTTTATCAACTATTAATTTATGCTGTTTTGTCGGGTTTGATTAGTTTATCAATACCTCTGGGCATTCAGTCTATCATTAATTTTATTCAGGCTGGTCAGGTAAGTACTTCATGGATTGTTTTAGTATTTATTGTAGTCATAGGCGTAGCGTTTGTGGGCATATTAAAAATTATGCAATTTAGAATTACAGAAAATCTCCAACAAAAAATATTTGTTCGTTCCTCATTTGAATTTGCATATAGGTTTCCTAATATTAAATTTAATCAACTTTATGATTTTTCTCCTCCAGAATTAGCCAACAGATTTTTTGACACTATTTCTGTTCAAAAAGGATTTTCAAAGTTAATTCTTGAGGTTTCTACTGCGGTACTGCAAATTATTTTTGGCATTTTATTGCTATCGCTTTATCATCCATTTTTTATATTTTTTGGTATTATTCTGCTTTTTTTACTCTATATTATTTTTACAATCAACTTTAAAAACGGATTAAAAACAAGTTTAAAAGAATCTAAATATAAATACAAAGTTGCACATTGGATACAAGAAATAGCCCGTAATCATTTGAGTTTTAAAAACAAAAAACTATTTGACTTTTCACTACACAAAAACGATAAATTAGTTAATGAATATTTAGCTCACAGAGAAAGTCATTTTGATGTACTAAAAAACCAATTCATACAATTAACAGGTTTTAAAGTTCTTATAACCGCAGGGCTACTCATTATTGGGGGTATTTTAGTACTCAAACAACAAATGAATATTGGTCAGTTTGTGGCTTCAGAAATCATTATCATTACCATCATCACGGCGGTAGAAAAACTGTTTTATGGTTTAGAGTTATTTTATGATGTTACCACCTCGTTAGAAAAACTGGGGGCAGTTGTAGATTTAGAGTTAGAAACAGAAAACTTGCCTAAAGATGCTCGGTACTATTTAGAAACAGATGAGGTGTGCATTGAAGCAAAAAATATTTATTTTCAATTTCCACATAATGAAACACCCGTACTCAGTGGCATTAATCTCGTTATTAATAAAAATGAAAGAATTCTTATTCAGGGTGAAAATGGATCCGGGAAAACCACATTATTACGAATTTTGTGCAGATTATTAGAGCCATCAGTGGGTAGTGTGTTTTTTAATAATACTAATTATAACAGATATTGCATGGATAATTTTAGATCTAATATTAGTGTCATCACTATAGACGACAGCCCCTTTGAAGGCTCAATATTAGAAAACATTACCTGCAACAACCCAAATATTACAAATAAAGAGTTGAGCGAGGTTTTAGATCATTTAAAGCTTACAGATTTTATCAAATCGTTACCTCTTGGTCTAGACACTCCCATGCACGCAGAGGGTAAAAGAATCAACTCAGCAACGGTTCAAAAAATTCTTTTGGCACGTTGTGTGATTACAAAACCCAAACTATTGTTTTTAGAAGAACCCGTGGAAAAACTAGATAAATATTCTGCTGGAGAAATTATAGACTGGCTCACCGCTCCGCATCAGCCCTGGACATTAGTGGTTATTGCAAAAGCTAATTATTGGAAACAAAAATGTTCGCGAGTTATATTGCTTGAAAACGGTCAAATTAAATCCATTAAATAAAATGTTAAACATCACTGAAAACAGAGTTGACAAATGGATTGATATGAATCAATTCAAATCAGCTAAAATATTTGAAGACAACAAAGGATATAAAATAGTTAAAAGAACCATCTGGATTTTAAGTATTTCACTGCTTTTGTTTTTGTTTCTTCCGTGGACTCAAAATGTTTCCGGGGCAGGGTCTGTTACCACATTAAAACCTAATCAGCGTCCGCAAACAGTACAATCTGCAATTGCCGGAAGGATTGAAAAATGGTATGTTAATGAAGGTGATTATGTAAAAAAAGGCGATACCATTTTATTTATTTCAGAAATTAAAGAAGATTACTTAGACCCTAATTTAGTAGAAAACACTGGCAAACAAGTAGCAGCAAAAGAAAGCTCTGTAACTTCTTATGTCTCAAAAGTTATTGCTTTAGAAAATCAAATTGTTGCTATAAATAATGAACGTAACTTAAAATTCAAACAAGCTCAAAACAAACTCTTGCAATCTCGTTTAAAAGTACAAAGTGACAGCATTGACTTAGAGGCAGTAAAAATTCAATTAAACGTTGCTAAAACCCAGTTTAATCGTGCTATAAATTTAAATAAGAGTGGTTTAAAACCTTTAACCGATGTAGAAGAAAAAAGAGTAAAACTACAAGATACTGAAGCAAAAATTATAACCCAACAAAACAAATACATAGCCTCTCAAAACGAAGTACTTAATGCAAAAATGGAACTCAACAGAATCCAAGCCGAATATTCAGAAAAAATAGCAAAGGCTCAAAGCGATAAACAAACCGCTCTCAGCTCTCAATTTGACACAGAGGCACAAGTAAACAAACTTAAAAACCAATATAACAATTACCAAATTAGAAATGGCATGTACTATATTTTGGCTCCGCAAAACGGCTATGTAAACCGTGCCCTTCAAAGCGGCATTGGCGAAACTATTAAAGAAGGTACCGCCATTGTAAGCATCATGCCTGCCAGTTTTGATATTGCCGTAGAAACATATATTAGCCCCGTAGATTTTCCGCTTATTCACAATGGCGAAAAAGTTCGTGTGTGGTTTGACGGCTGGCCCTCCATCGTTTTTAGCGGTTGGCCTGGAGCATCTTACGGAACTTTTGGTGGCAAAATCGTTGCAAAAGAAAATTTCATCAGTCAAAACGGCAAGTATAGAGTACTCATTGCACCCGATGAAAACGATAAAATTTGGCCTAAAGAGCTCAGTATAGGAGCTGGTACTCAAACCATTGCACTGCTGGAAGATGTACCCATTTGGTTTGAAATTTGGCGAACCCTAAATGGTTTTCCACCTAATTATTATACGCCAACAAAAACAACAAACGATGAAAAAAAATAGAAACAGCGTGCTTGGGCTTTATCTAGCCATGCAATTCCTGCTTTTCGCACTACAAGGTAGTTGCTTCAATCAGGGTTAGAACCATATAATTTTGGATTATTTAGTAATTATCCTAAAAAAACAATATCATAAAAAAGAATTAACCAAAAACAAAAAATCATAAATAATGAATCATGGGTAACTGCGAACAATGTATTGTAAGAGAGTTTAGTTCACTTAAAGCACTTAAAAAAGAAGAACTCTTAAAAATGGCTAATTGCAAAACAACATTCACCATAAAAAAAGGAGAAACATTATTTGAAGAAGGAGAAACGCTAAATGGTGTTTATTGTATTAAAAACGGAATTTGTAAAATGACAAAATTAGCTGACAATGGTAAAGATCAAATAGTAAAAATAGCAAAATCAGGAGAACTTTTAGGGCAACGCTCCTTAATTAGTGAAGAAGTAACAAACCTTAGTGCTGTGGCAATAGAAGACATGGAAGTTTGCTTTATTAACAAAAAGGAAGTAATTGGTTTTTTTAATAATAACAATCAATTTTCTATGAATTTAATGAAGTCGATATGTGATGATTTAAAAATAGCAGATGACTTGATGGTTAATATGGCACAAAAAAATGTTAAACAAAGACTTGCAGAAACCCTCCTCTATTTAGAAGAAACTTTTGGAACAAATGAAGATAAAAGTATTAAGCCCCAACTTTCTAGAGAGGAATTGTCTAGCATTATAGGGACAGCTACAGAAAGCTGTATTAGATTACTTTCAGAATTTAATAAATTAAAATTGATAGCACTTTCAGGGAAAAAAATTATACTCCTTGATAAACAAGGCTTGAAAAAAATAATGTAATTTATTATTCCACAGGACCATCCCATTCATAAATTCCACCTAATAAATTATAAACTTTAGAAAAACCCATTTGATTCATTACGCCACATGCCTGAGCACTTCTTCCTCCTGCAGCACAATAAACATAGTAGTTTTTATTTTTATCAAGTTTATCTAAACTATAAATAAACCCCTGCCCTTTATAAATATCTAAATTTAAAGCCCCTGGTATTTTTGAACTATTAAATTCATCCTCTGTTCTCACGTCAATTATTACAGCGTTTTCATCTGATAAATAATTATTCCACCATTCTTTTTTATCTAAATCCATAGTTGCATTTTTTTTTACAAATGTACACGCTAAAATATAATTTTAAAAATTTAACAAAAATTTAATCAACATTTGTATATACAATAAAAAAATATACTACATTTGTATTATTAATATTTGTATATACAATTATGAAAATTGAAGATATCATAAAAAGTAAAACACCTCTTTCAATTGAAAAGAAAACATTATTAAACATAATGTATGCACAAAATATTGTGTCAGAAAAATTCAATGAAATATTAAAACCATTTGAAATATCTGCAGAACAATTTAATGTATTACGAATATTGCGAGGACAAAATGAAAAGCCAATTAATATGTGCGACATTCAAGAACGAATGATTGCAAAAACTAGCAACACTACACGATTAGTTGATAAATTATTACAAAAGGAATTTGTAAATAGAGAAATTTGTTTGATTAACAGAAGGAAGATGGAAATAACCATAACACAAAAAGGACTTGAGCTTTTAAAAGTATTAGATCCTCTTGTTATTGCTCATGAAAAAAAATTTGCAGACAACCTAACAGTAACTGAATTAGAAACATTAAACATTTTATTAGAAAAATTTAGAACCATTAGATAAATATAACAAATATGAGTACATTTTTAGAAAACCAAAGTTGGCGTTATGCCACCAAAAAATTTGATGCCTCAAAAAAAATAGCACAAAAAGATTTTGAAAAACTTCAACAAGCTATCCAAATTAGTGCTTCTTCTTATGGATTACAACCATACAAAGTTTTAGTGATTGAAAATCCTGAAATTAGAGCACAATTACAACCCGTTTCATGGGGTCAATCTCAAATTGTAGATGCTTCTCACTTATTAGTGTTTGCTAATTTTATTGATGTAACCGATAATCACATTGACGATTATATATCAAATATTGCTAAAACAAGAGGGATGAAACTTGAAGATTTAAAGGGATATGGCGATTTTATGAAATCTAAAATAACACCTATGCCAAGCGAATTAAAATCTAGCTGGACCTCAAGACAGGTATATTTAGCATTAGGGAATTTACTAAACGCAGCCTCAGAGCTTAAAATTGATGTAACCCCAATTGAAGGTTTTGAACCTGAAAAATACAATGAAATTTTAGACTTAAAAAGTAAAAATTTAAATGCTGTGGTAGTAGCTGCCATAGGATATCGTCATAAAGAAGATGCTACACAATTCTATCCAAAGGTTAGAAAACCAATCAACGAGTTATTTGAAACACTATAATTAATAATCTTTAAAACAAAAAAAATGAAAAATTTAAAATTAATTGCATTATTCGTAGCAGCATTTGTTACATTTTCAGTAAACGCACAAAAGGCAACAAAAGTAGATGTTAAAAAAAGTACCATCAACTGGGTTGGAAAAAAAGTAACTGGTAAACATGAAGGCACTATTAACCTTAAAGAAGGTAATTTAGTTTTTAATCAAAAAAAACTTGTAGGTGGTAATTTTACAGTGGACATGACAAGTATAAATGTAACTGATTTACAAGGCGAATTAAAAGAAAAACTAGAAGGACACTTAAAAGCTGATGATTTTTTTGGGGTGGACAAATTTGAAACGTCAAAATTAAAATTTAAAAAAATTGCTTCAAAAGGTAAAAACAAATATACAGTAACAGGCGATTTAACAATAAAAGACAAAACTAAAGAAGTAGTTTTTGACTTAGTTGTTAATGGTAAAAAAGCAACATCAACCGTTGTTATTGACAGAACTAAATATGACATTAAATATGGTTCAGGAAGCTTTTTTGATGGTTTAGGAGATAAAGCAATTAGCGATGAATTTACATTAAATGTAGTTTTATTATTCTAAAACAACCTTTTACATTCTCAAAAACTGCCCAAAAGAACCAACTTTCGGGCAGTTTTTTTATTTAAAATGTTAGCAGCCTTCCAAAATTGAAATTATAAAATGCAAAATTCGTATTCATATTCAAAATTTTAAAATTTATTTAAAATACTGTAAATCAAAGTACTAACTTGATAAAATTAACTTTGGCACGAATATTGAAAATGTTTTATAAAGAAATTTAAATCTTATCAAGTACAAATTTAATATCTCAAGTTATGAAAAATTTACTGAGCCTTCTATTACTAAGTTTAACAGCTTTGTTTGGTCATGCACAAAACAAAACAACTGTTAGAGCTACATCTTCTGAAATTAGTGACAATTTAGATTTAAAAGCAATAGCCACCCTTTTTGGTGAGTCTGAAAACCTAGAGGATTTTGAAAAAAGAATAAACGACCCAAAAGAACAAATAAGCAATCTCGACTTAAATGAAGATAATTATGTAGATTACTTGAGGGTTCTAGAATCAATTGAAGATAATGATCATATAATTGTTATTCAATCTGTTATTGACAAAGATGTTTATCAAGATATTGCAACTATTGAAGTTCAAAAAAACAGAAAAACAAACACCGTACAAGTACAGGTTGTGGGAGATGCCTTTATCTATGGACAAAACTATATTTACGAACCTGTTTATGTGCATACTCCTGTAATATATAATACTTTTTGGACAACTAATTATGTGCCATATTATTCAAATTGGTATTGGAACTATTATCCAGCATATTACAGCTATTGGAGACCGTTTCCTGTGTTTAGATATAGAAATCACATCAATCTATTTATTGGTAGATATGGTCACAATTTTAATTATGTAACGTATAGAAATTGCGGTGCTTCATATAATAGTTACTATGGTAAAAGAGCAAATGCTTTTGAAACCAGATATCCAAATCGTTCGTTTTCAAGTAGAAATGCAAGAGTTGCAAACAGATATGAACTTGACAGAACAAGAACCATAAATACTAGAACCGCACGAACAAATGATACGAGAATTCAAAACTCTAGTAGAATGCTATCTAATTCTCGTAATGAAGCATCTACAAGAAATAAAGCAAATAGAAATTCAAATACTACAAGAAATAACGAAAACACAAATATAAAAAACTCGCAATCAAGCCAAAACGAATCGGGCACAAATAGACGAAGTTACAGCGCTACCAGAAGTAATCCATCAAGAGAAATGAATGCTAACAGAAGTTCAAATGCATCTAGAAATTCTAATATGACTAATTCGTCAAGAGAACACAATGGAAGTGGCAGAGGAAATTCGTCAAGAGGGAATAGGTAAATGTTACTGATTCATAAGAAGCAAAAGACCGCTACAATGTGGTCTTTTTTTTATGTTAATTGTTATAAACGCCCGTTATAAACACTATATTTGCAACCCTGAATCAATAAAAATGAGATTACACAAAAATTTAGTATTTACCGTTATAGATTCATTAATGGCAATTTTTAATGAAGATGCTTATGCCGACAAGATGGTAGCACTTGCTTTAAAAAAAGACAAACGATGGGGGAGCCACGACCGAAAATTTGTAGCCGAAACCATATATGAAATTGTTCGTTGGAAACGATTATATACAGAAATAGCAGAGGTTAAAGCCCCTTTTTCAAGAGATGATATTTGGAGAATTTTTGCAGTTTGGGCTGTCCTAAGAGGTATTAAATTGCCCGATTGGAAGTATTTTGAAACAACACCCACAAGAAAAATAAAAGGTCGTTTTGACGAACTTATAAAAATTAGAAAATTTAAAGAAGCCATTCCAGACTGGCTAGACGAATTAGGGCTAAAAGAATTAGGCAAAGAAACTTGGGATAAAGAAATTAAAGCACAAAACGAACAAGCAAAAGTAGTTTTAAGAGTAAACACCTTAAAAACTTCAAAAGAAAAACTGCGTGCCTTGTTAATGGATCAAAATATAGAAACAGAATTTATTGAAAATCAACCAGATGCATTAGTTCTAAAAGAAAGAGCAAATGTTTTTATATTGCCACAATTTAAAGAAGGTTTTTTTGAAGTTCAAGATGCGTCATCACAATTAGTTGCTTATTTTTTAGATGTAAAACCAGGCATGAGAGTTGTAGATACTTGTGCGGGTGCTGGAGGAAAAACACTTCATTTGGCTTCATTAATGCAAAACAAAGGGCAGTTAATTGCCATGGATATTTATGAAAGTAAACTCAAGCAGCTTAAAATTCGTGCCAAAAGAAATGGTGTTTTTAATGCCGAATTTAGGGTAATTGACTCAACAAAAGTAATTAAACGCTTGCACGAAAAAGCAGACAGGGTTCTTATAGATGCTCCTTGTAGTGGCTTGGGAGTTTTAAAAAGAAATCCGGATAGTAAATGGAAATTACAACCCGAGTTTATTGAAAATATCAAAAAAGTACAAGAAGAAGTGCTGCTGAGTTATTCAAAAATTGTTAAACCTGGTGGAAAATTAGTTTATGCCACTTGCTCTATCTTACCTTCTGAAAATCAGGAGCAAGTAAAAAAATTTTTAAAATCAGAAGAAGGAAAATCGTTTCAATTAATAAAAGATCAAAATATTTTTGCTCATCAATCTGGTTTTGACGGATTCTATATGGCATTGATGCAAAAAAGACCAATATAACTAAATAGTCAATAATCGGGTTTAGAAGACCAAAAAGATATTATACCAAATATGGTTAATTCTTTTTTTGGAGTGCTATTGCCAATTTATCACTTTTTTTAATTTCCAAAGTATGGGATTAATTTTAAACATTGAAACATCTACAAAAAACTGTTCGGTTTCTTTAGCAGAAAAAGGCAGAACAATTTCGTGTATTGAAATTACAGAACAAAATTTTTCACATGCCGAAAAACTTCATGTTTTTATTGAACAAATTTTAAAAGAAAATCATTGTAATTTTAAACATTTACAAGCGGTGGCAGTGAGCAGAGGTCCTGGATCATACACGGGTTTACGCATTGGGGTTTCTGCGGCAAAAGGTTTAGCTTACGCTTTAAATATTCCGTTGATTGCTATTGACACTTTAGTTATTTTAGCCCACAGTCTTAGTGTTGCAAAAGGACATATTGTCCCTATGATTGATGCCAGACGCATGGAGGTGTATTGTGCGGTTTTAAATCCAGATTATACTATTTTTAGAGACATTAAAGCCGAAGTTATTGATGAAAATTCTTTTTCTGAAATAAAAACAGACTTACACCTTGTTGGCGATGGAATACAAAAACTTAAAGAGGTGCTTGTTGATAAAAAGTTTATTTTTCATGACGCTATAACATATCCATCAGCAAAAGAAATGTCAATACTATCGTATAAAAAATTTGAAGATAAGCATTTTGAAGATGTTGCTTATTTTGAACCCTTTTATTTGAAAGATTTTCTATCGCATAAAAACTAAACTTTAGATTTGCTAATTTCTACCTGATGTGGATATGGAATTTCTATTCCTGCCTCATCAAAAGCTATTTTGCATTGTTCTAAAACATCTGATTTTACTTTCAAATAATTATCTGATTTTGTCCAAGGTCTTATAGCAAAATCAACCGAACTGGAGTTTAGTTTTAACACAAATATTTCAGGTTCAGGATTTTTTAATACCATCGGATGATTATTCAAAACATTAAAAACTACTTCTCTAACCTCTTTGAAATTTGAAGCATAATCTACACCTATTTGAATATCTACACGCAAATTACCATTTACTGTAAAATTAATAATCTTGTCGTTTGATAATATTGCATTTGGAATAATAGCTAGTTTGTTTTCAAACAAATCAATATGAGTAGAAAACATTTTAATTTCTTTAACTTTTCCTGTTACGCCTTGTGCTTCAATAACATCGCCCACTTTAAAGGGTTTCAATAAAATAATTAAAACACCACCAGCAAAATTAGATAACGACCCTTGAAGTGCTAAACCAATTGCTAAACCTGCGGCACCTAAAATAGCTACAAGTGAACTGGTACCAATACCTAATTGTGTGATTACCGTTACTAAAACTAAAATACGCATTCCCCAAAATAAAAGATTGCCCACAAACAATACTAATGTGGATTCAATTTCTCTTTTGAGCATGATTCGTTTTAAAGTTTTAGTAAAAAAACTAGAAACCCAAAGTCCCACAATTAAAATCAGCAGTGCCGAGAATAATCGGGGCGAATATTCCATAACATAATCTTTTATATAATCAACATAAGTGTAGATTTCTTTTTGGGGTATTGGCATACTAAATTATATAATATTTTTGTTAATAATATTTCTATATCATCAAGAAAGGGGTTAAATGTAAACAAATGGAATTCAAATTAACACCTAATTAAAAGACAGATTTTTTAATATTTGCATGATCCCTAAATTCTTTAAATAATTCTAATAAATTCATTGTAGCTTTCACTAAGTCGTTTGTTTCTAGGAGTAATCCAAAATATAATTTACTGTTTTTAGGGCTATTTTCTGTTGTTCTAATGCGGTCTATTTGTTTTTGAATTAACAACGAAACAGCATCTAAAAGTGTGTTTTTTTCTTGCAAAACGGCATCTAACTTTGAGAAATCTTCTTCGCCAAAACAAGACTCTAAACGATCAAACAAATTTTTAAGTTCAATTTCAATAGATTTTAAATCTCTAATTTGATTGAATTTTAAGCTTTTGTGGTTGTTATTTATATGCGAATAACTTGTTGTGGTAATGTATCCAATTGACTGAACCATATCTTGCAAATAGCCTAAAATTAAAATATAAAACTTGCTAGCTTCTAGTGATGTTTCGTCTAGGCTTTTTATGAAATAATATACATTATTTTTAAGATTATCTACCTCTTTTTCTAACTTCTTGAGTTTCTTTTTATTGTCTTTTAACTTGGCTAAATCCTGCAACCCTAAATTATTAATAACATCGGTATAAAGAAAGTTAGTCTTTTTTATCACTTTTGCAATTTGTGAAGAGCTTTCAGAAATAATTTCTTGAATGGTAACAATATCAACACTATTAAATTTTGACTCCTCTTCTTCCCTAACCTTTTTCTTATGTATTTGATTGCTTCTATAAAAGAAAATGGCCACTGCTATCATTAAAATAAAAAATGCAAAAATTTCTCCAATAAATAAAACATAAGCAATAAGTGCAGACGACACAAAAGCTGCTAGGGCTGTTACAAACCATCCGCCTATAACGTTAAACACACCAGCTACTCTATATACGGCACTTTCTCTATCCCAAGCTCTATCGGCAAAAGAAGAGCCCATGGCCACCATAAATGTTACATAAGTTGTTGATAATGGTAGTTTTAAAGATGTTCCAATAGAAATTAAAATTGAAGCCACGATTAAGTTTACTGAGGCTCTAACCATGTCAAACATAGGTTGTTCATTTCTTTTTCCTGTATGCTCAATTTGTGCAAATTGTGCATCTAACTTATTTTGTAACGAACGTGGAAGTATATAACTGATAAAATTACCAAAATACATCATGCCTCGCACTAAATTTCTTGACAAAACATTTGCATTATACTTTTCGTTTCCTTCTCCTTGTCGGGATAAATTTTGTTCTGTTTCAATTACTGATTTTGCTTTCTTTGATGTCCAGAGGGTGTAAACCATAATCAACCCCGCTAATGCTAGAAATATAAAAGGAGCTGGAAGATTTTCTTTTTCTAATTCAAACATCATAAATTCTGAAGCTCCAAGAGTTTGACCAGGTGCTGTCCAAATTTCAAATGCCTGATATGCCGCTATTGGAACCCCTATAAAGTTTACTAAATCATTTCCTGCAAATGCAAGTGCTAAGCCAAATGTTCCTACAATAATTATAAATTTAAAAACATTATACCTTATTACACGGATTAGAAATTGGCAAAAGATTGTCCATATAATCATCGAATATCCTATAATCATAAACGGACTTTCTTTGATATAATCTTTAACTACTGATGGAACAAATGTAATAGATTTTAATCCTTTTACTAATATAAAAAAGGTTATGGCAGTCATGGCAACTCCGCCAAACAGTGCTGCTGCATATTTATATCTCTTTTCAATTTGAAAAGTAAAAATTAATCTCGAAACATATTGTACAAAAGAACCTAGAGCAAAAGAAAGTGCCACAGATAGAATTATACTATACACAATTTCAGAAGCTTTTTCTGTGTTAATGTATTGATTTAAAGTATTAAAACTTTCTCCATGACTATATACCTTATAAACGGCTAAAATCACTGAAGATCCAAGCAAAGAAAATATTATAGAAACAGTTGTAGAAGTTGGAAGCCCTAAGGTGTTAAAAACATCAAGCAATAATACATCTGTTATCATTACGGCTAAAAAAATAATCATAACATCATTAAAACTAAACATACTAGGCGTAAATATTCCGTTTCTAGCAATTTCCATCATTCCGTTTGAATATAAAGCCCCCACTGCTACACCAATACTAGCAACTATCATTAAGGTTTTAAACGAAACTGCTTTAGAACCTATTCCAGAATTTAAAAAATTTACGGCATCGTTAGAAACACCCACCATTAAATCTACTACAGCTAAAATTGCTAAAGCAATGAGCATTATTGTATAAACTTGTTCCATGGACTAGTTTTTATATTTATTTGCAAAAATCATATAACAAATTGGCTTTAATGTTAATTTAATGTTATCAATTTAAAAAGTTATGACTAATTATATGAAGTTTTCATTATTACTCTCGTTAGGATTTCTATGATGTTTTAAGTATTCATTTAACATTTTATCTGCAATATTTCTAGTACTCTAACATCCAAGTCCTATTGCCTAAAAATGGCACCCAAAATATCTTTTCCCCAATTCAAGAAATCTCATTAGTAATTTTCTTAATGTTCTACTCTTTATTAATTTTACCAACGTACTAGCATCTTGTGAAAGACGATATTCAATGTATATATGTTCCTTTGACACAACATCTTTCAATAGCTGAACTTTTTCATATTCGCAAATCTAAATTAGTAATATCCTTCATCAAATTTTTACATCCTCAACACGAAAGGGATATTTATATTTAATTGACTAAACGATATGCACCGTTAATCTTGAAACCATTGAAAACTCATTCAACAAAAGTATGCTTTTAGAAGCTAAAAGCAAAATGCATTAAAGTTCATAGTTTTAATAATTTTTGCAACCAATAAAATCATTTAGAGTTACCGTAAGTTCCGTTCAAATAGAATGTAAACTAAATAACATATATCTTTAGACATAAATAGATTAGTCAAAAATCTTATTATTTACAAGGTTGTATAAATTCATATCCCTTAAACTGTTTTAGATGAAGACAATAATATTTACACATACAAATTAGGCTTAATTTTGCACCAAAGAGGCAACTAGTATAACAAATTAAATAAGTGTTTGCTTGAAGTAAAAAACACTTAGAACAAAGGTTAAAAAGGTAGAAACCATTCTAAATTTTATTATATAGGGTATCTTTTTAACGGTAATAATTTAGTAAAACTAGAAAATAGGAAGTTATAAATAGTGAAAAATAAATTACTATATTTGTAAAAAAATGTACTAAAAGCTGTTTTAAGTTTAGATGATGAAACAAAAATACACTACATAGCAAAAAATATTTAAACAATAATAATGCTTTGAGTATTTGGAGAGTGCTCTTAGCCAAAGAATAAAAAACAATTATTATGGAAATTTTAGGACGAGTAAAAGTTATCAATCCTGAGCAACAAGTAAGTGCCACTTTTAAAAAGAGAGAAATAGTAGTAACCACAGATGAGCAGTATCCACAGCATATAATTATGGATTTTGTTCAAGATAAAACCGATTTATTAAATCAGTATCGTGTGGGTGATCAAGTAAAAGTATCTATCAATATTAGAGGGAGAGAATGGGTTAGTCCGCAAGGTGAAACCAAATATTTTAATACCTTACAAGGATGGAGAATAGAAAAAATAACAACAGACACACCCACACCAGAAGCCATGCCTCCAATGCCTCCAAAAGAAGCTTTTGAAACAGCTACTAATTTTAATGAAGAAGAACACGACGACTTGCCTTTCTAAAAAAATAGTAGCTCCCTTGAAGTCAATCTTGAGTAATAATTACCACAAATGCACAGTCAATTAAAGATATTTGTGCGTTTGTGGTTAAGTTATGTTTAACCCAAATTTCAATAGACATAAAAAGTCTGACATAAAAGAGCTAACT
>DAINSR010000008.1:4967-19972 GCA_036741255.1 Flavobacterium sp. | reverse complement strand
ATTTCTTGAATTAAAACCTCTCCCTGTTTCTTGTAATTTTTTTTATCTTCTTTTACCTGGTCAATAACCGATCCCTCCTTTAACAAGTAGTTATAATCCAAATCTGGAAAATACTTAATCATTTTTTCTAAAAAGGAAATAGACAAATCATCTCTATTTAAAACCTTTGAAATCATAATTTCAGAATATCCATCCATTATCCTTGAAACTTGTCTGTTAGACAAACCTTTAGACTTAAAATAGTCTTTTACTTTTTTATTAAAACTCATAGTAAATTATTTAGAATTATTATAAATTATAACCAATAAAGAAAATAATAAAATAAATGTTTGCTTTTTTGGTTAAGTTTTGGCTAACTTTGGTACAAATAACGAAAACTTTATAACAATGTTACAACAAAAAAAGCAAACAAAAAATATGCACTTACATATAGACGAAGTGTATAGATTTTTAGATGCACACTTGCCTTATTATTATGTTGAAGAAGTAATTGAAATATTCCAAAGAAAAGGTTTCAATCGATTACCTTCTAAATCAACCATCAGAAAGGTAAGAAGCCGTAATGCTGCATCTTATGAAAAAAGATTAGATATTCTTAACGCACTGGTCGACTTGGCGAAGAAAAATAAATCTAACAAAGAAAAAATAAATAAAAAAGTAACTGCTTTAACCACTTAAAATTAATCTATTATGAACACAACAAGTAACGCAAAAGTATATCCAGGTATGATATGCGATTCTGTAGAGTTTTTTCTACATGAAAACAAATTAAAAGCCATTCAAAATGGTAAAATTAAAACGTTCTCAGAACTTTCTTTTGCTACTATTCAAATGCTAAAAGAAGAAATTAATAATGACAAAAATGTAAAACTGGCTTTGCATGATTTCCATCCCATTTCAGAAATTAAAAGAATTGAGCAATTTGCTATATGTCGTTTTGGGGGACTTGATTTCACTGGCGATATTAAAAATGGTCATTTGCAAGACGGAGAATATTGGCCATGTGCTAATCATGGGAAATGCCCACATGAAGGGGTACTTTGTAAGCTTCCTTTAGTTAATGGGCAAAGGCTTACTAAACAAGAAATTGACCTTATAAAACTATCCAGTACAGATAAAACAAATGATGTTATTGCAGAGGATTTAAGCATTCCGTTAGGCACGTTTCATCAAATTAAACATAAACTCTATGATAAGTTTATGGTGCAAACAAAACAAGAACTTACCTTAATGTCTAGCACTTTAAACATCATATAAAATACGTTCTTTTATTTTCAAGCTATGTGTGCTTACATAGTGATTTTTAACAACTCCCTTTCGGGGGAGTTTTTCCCCTTTTAATTATGAACAGAGAAATTTTAAAATCTAAAATTAATGTAGTTGAAGCTCGTATTCAACAGATTAAAAATAGTGAACTTTTTACTAACGAGCAAAAAGAAATTTTAATACAAGCTAATGAAAAAGAATTACATTCATTAGAAACGGAATGTGCTAAAAATATTGAAGTTATAAACCCTATAATATTGTAATAATGGGATATATTAAGCGTGAATTTATTGATAAAATATTAGACATTGCGGTTATTCAAGATGTTATTGGTGATTTTGTTGAACTTAAAAGGTCTGGGGCAAATTTAAAAGGTAAGTCGCCTTTTGTAGATGAAAAGACAGCTTCGTTTATAGTTTCACCAGTGAAACAGATATGGAAAGATTTTTCAAGTGGAAAAGGTGGTAATGTAGTTAATTTTTTAATGCAGGTAAAACATTTTACTTATCCTGAAGCTATTGAGTATTTGGCACAAAAATACAAAGAACCTGTTCAGTATGACAATAGTGAACAAGCTACAAAAAAAGTGGCCGAAATTTCGAAAAAACAAGAAATTAGACCTGTTTTAGAGGCAACACTTATTCAATATCAAAAGCAGTTTAGTTTGCTTGATGATGATCATCCCGCAAAAAAAGAAGTTTTCACAAAAAGAGAATATTCTTTAGACGATGTTGTTGAATGGGGAATAGGTTATGCTCCTGAAAATTTTTTATACGACCTTTTAAAAAATTCAGGAAGAGTAACTGAGGGTTTAGCCCTCGGATTATTAGGTAATGGACAAAACAACGCTTATGATGTATATACAAATAGAGTTGTATATCCTATTCATGATAAAAATGGACTACTCATTGGTTTGGCTGGTAGAGATATATCAGATACTAAAAAGTATTCTAAATGGATAAACCCAAAGGTTGATGCAGATAATATCTTATATGATAAAAGTAAAGTATGGTATGGATTGCATAAAGCACGTACTGAAATTAGAAAGCGAAACGAAGTTTTTATAGTTGAAGGATATAATGATGTAATTGCAATGCACAAATATGGTTGCATCAATACTATTGCTCCATGTGGTACAGCTATTACAGAACAACAAATGAATGAACTTAAAAAACTTTGTGATAAAGTTGTTTTTGTTATGGACCCAGATAATGCAGGAAAACGCTCCGTAATTAAATATTCAGAAACATTTTTAAAACTTGGTTTTAGAGTAGAATCAATTACACTTGATTATGACCCTGATGATTTTTCAAGAGTTTACAAAGAATTAATTTGTTTGAGTGGCGGACTTCAAGAAATGTTTAATCACGATATTAGAATTGATGCTTTTAAATTACTAATGGAAGATAAACTGCAAGGGTCTGACATTGATAAATTGAAAGGTGCTGAGTACCTGTCTGAATTAATAGCACAAATTTCTGATAATGCTATGATAGAAATCTATGCAGGTTGGCTAGAAAAAGAAAGCAAGGCAAAAATTACTACTATAAAAAAATGGATTAAAGACTTTCAAGACGCAAAAATTATAGTGGATAATTCAAATTCTTATACCGTATATGAATTGCCAAAAAGCGTTACCACTCCTCTGGCATTATTAGAACAGGATATAAAAAAGTATGGAATATTTATTTCTAACAGTCAAATATGGGCAGCGATACCCGAGGGAGCCGATGGAAAGGTATATTTTTCCTCACTTTCTAATTTTGAAATAGAAATTATTAATCACATGCGAGATGAAGGAAAGGCAAAGAAGTTAGTCCGAATTAAAAATGTGGTGAACAAAGAATTTATTTTTGATACAGATTCTGAAAATTTTTTAACACTTATTGGTTTTAGAAAAATGGTTTCAAATCATGGAGATTTTAGATTCAAAGGAACAGCAAATGACTTAATGAAGCTTTGCGACTATCTATTTGAAAAAATGGGCAGTGGTTCTAAAATAGATGTTTTAGGATGGCAACCTGCAGGAAAGTTTTGGTGTTGGAATAATTTAGCCTTAACAGAAGATGGCAAAGATTTAGAAATAAACGACAATGGTATTCTTGTACTAAACGACACACATTACTACCTGCCGTCAGCAAATTTAATATATAAAAACGATACTACCAAATATCCATCACAAAAAAGGTTTGTAAAAATTACTAATGACATTAATTTTTCTACCTTTTTACAACAGGTATATAAAGTGCATCGTGAACATACTATTTCTGCAATACTATATGGTTTTACTTGTTTATTTAGAGATGTAGTGATAGAAAAACTAAATCGTTTTCCCATTTTATTTTTATGTGGTCCTGGAGGAACTGGTAAAGATGAACTAATTGAAATTATTCAAGGATTTACTGGAATACCTCAATCTCCTATTAATTTGGAGGCTAATATATCTACTGCAAAAGGTGCAGTGCGTTCTACGGCACAGTTTAGAAACGGTATTTCTCTTTTGAGCGAATATAAACGAGGGAACAGAGAACATGACGGTATGCTTAAACAATTCTATGATAATATCGGTTATACTAAAGGTAATTTAGATTCACATATATCTACAGATTATGTACCTATAGAATCAGGCGTAATATTAACGGGTAATGATTTTCCAGACGCAGAGCCATTAATACAGCGTTTAGTTTGGAATGAAATGAATAAAAACATTTTTAATTCAGAAGAGCTAAAAGAGTTTGACAAATTAAAAGATATGATGAGGGGTGGAATGAGTGGCTATGCTCATGAAATTTTGCGACATCGAAAAACTATTATTGAAGATTTAGACAAGGTTCAGAGAAACTGGAAGCAAATTTTAAAAGATAGGTTTCCAGAGGCTAAAGAACGTATGATAGCTAATATGTCTATACTGGCATCGTTTTATCAAATTTTGAGAGACAAACAAATAGTTCAGTTTCCATTTGATCAGGATTCAATGATATTACATTTTGCTAATGGTGTCAATAATCAATTGCGAAGAATAAATAGTGGTTCTATGCTTAATAAGTTTTGGGATGTTTTTATCGCATGCTTACGTGGTTCACAAGAGAATAGAATAACATTGCATAGAGAAGTAAATATTGAGGCAAACTTAATGTATTTACAATGGACTAGAATATATGGAATAGTAAATAAGCAATGGTGGCAAATGTATCATGAAGCACCACCAACAAAAACAACTTTATTAGAACAAATAGAAACCGCTAAATTAATTAAAGATCGAGTAGCTGCTTATAGTTTTGATACAGGAAGAGCGGCAGTTCGTTCATCAGCAATAGTAATAGATTTGAATAGCATGAACGATATATTAAAGGATGATATAATAATGAGTGTAAGCTTTCAATTAAACTCGGGTAGTTTGTTTGAAGACGATGACAGCTTTGATAATGCAATTATTCAGAGTCAAGGCGAACAAAAACTTCCTTTTTAACCCCTTGCACCCCACATAAAAAAAATGTTTAAAATAAATTTTTGAAGCTTTTTTACCTCTCTACTTTCTCAACATATTAAAATACTCAAAATGAATATATTAAGGTTGTGAAAATGTTGAGAATGTTACAGAATGTTGAGAAAGTGTTTTTGTTTTCTGCAACAATCTCAACATATAAAAGGCTAAAATATTGAAAATCAAAGGTTGAGATGTTGAGAAAGTGAAATTGAAATTATAATCTAATTTGAGTAAAATGATAATTTTTTTAAGATGTATTCAAAAAACGAAATAGTGAAGATATTTAGGTTTATAAAAACCTGGGATGAATTATTGTGTGTCTGTGAATTGTTTTTGTATTTGGTAGATACTGATCCTGTTTATAAATATGACCAAAAACTGAGGTTTTTCATATCTCAGCAGTCCAATATTGCATTTAGAAGAATAGAAAATTTAAGGATATGAAAAAAATAATGATACGAGCATCTTTAGAACAAGCTGAATTTTCAGATTGTTTTAAAAAAAATGGGCATTGTATAGAAAACAAAATATTTTTTGTAAAAAATATGCTTACAAAATCTATGTATGGATATACCAATGTTCCTTTTAGCTATGGTAATGATATTTGTTTCAGAAGAGAAATGAAGACAGCTTTTATATATGGGTTACTTTATGTATTAAAACCTGTTAATGACAAAAGCAAATTTATTTTTAAGCTATTACTACAACAGGCTGATTTTACAGATATGTTTTTAATTGAAAAAGAATTATTAGAAAATATTGTTTTTTATGTAGATAGTATAAAAGGTGTTCAGGGACCATTTAGTACAAATAACTTTACTCCTGATAGAATTTATAAGGGCATTGAACAAGGAAATATTTATATTCCGTGCCATGAGCAAAATTTTGAATTAATACAAAACCAAAAAATAGCGTAATGAGAAAATTAAAAAAAGAAGCAAGGGTTTATAAACCTGGTAAAACAATTTTTGAATTAGAAATAGAACTAAAAGAAAAGGCAAAACAACTAGCCAAAAATCATGTAGATAAAAAACCAGTAAAATATTTATTGAAAAAATAAATTTTTGAATTATGGCAACAATAGGTAAATATGGAAAGGTTATATTTTCTGATGATGATATACAATTTTTAAAAGATAATTTTAAGCAAATGACAAACAAACAAATTGCAGTTGCGTTGCAATTAAAACCCACTATTGTGAGAATGAAAGCTTATGAAATGGGTTTACAACGCATGAACTTAGAATCATGGCCACATGATGCTGTTTTGTTTTTAAAAGAAAACTATCATAAAATAGGCAACCAAGAACTGTGCAGAATATTTGATGAAAAATTTCCAAAAAACAAAAAATGGACATCAAAACACATTCAAAAGAAAATGCACTATTTGAATTTGAAACGAAATAAATTAAACTTGTTTTTGATAAAAGAAAAAAACAGGGATAATGGCAGTTTTGGGAAAAGAAATCTTAAAAACAATCCTCCAGTACCCAAGGTTTATTTTTATGTAAATGAAAAAACTAGGGTTGAAATTAGACCAGGACAAAGTACTGAACAATTAAAACAAAAATATAGTGAAAAGACAAAGTAAAAAACTAAGTGTAATAGAAAGTATTATTAATACTTTTATAGGGCTATTTACCAGCTATATTGTTCAATTAATAGTATTTCCATTATACGGAATACACATTTCACATACTACAAATATTCAAATTACACTATTATTTTTTGTAATATCGTTTGCCCGATCTTATTTAGTGCGTAGATTTTTTAACAGGTTATATGTATAAAAAAACCACTGTTGCCACAGTGGTTTAATTTTCCCAGGTTTTTGAGTTGACAAACAAAATCATTTGCTTTGTACACGACAAATGTATAAAAAATAAAAAAGTTTTCCTTTTAAGGAAAACTTTTTTATTATCTTTGAATAATAAGTTAAATATTTTTTATTTTTCAATGAGTCAGTTAGCAAAAGTAAAAGGACTGTCGGTTTATATTTGTGGTGTGGAAGTGTCGTTTGATGCTTTTGCCTTTCCTTCTAATATTAATAATTGGCAACCATTTTATAATTCGCTTTTTACAAATTACGATTTTCAAAAAACACACATTGGCTTATCTTCTGTGTCTTTTTCAGAACAGTCAGAGATTAATAATGCTGGAAGTCAATACAAACAAAAATTAGAGTTTAGGTTTCCTAATCATGATGTAAGCCGTTCTGAACGTATTATTTTGTTAAAAAAAGTAAAGTATTTTAAAATAAACCTAACTAATGGTAGTTCCTTTATTTTAGGTAGAAATGATTTTTATCAAAATGCTAGACCTAAAATTATTTTTAAATCTAATCAAAATGCTACCGAAGTTGAAATACAAACTATATCTATATACCCTACTGGATATGGAGTAGTAACATCTTTTGGTTTACCTAGTTTTTTACCAATAATATTATAATTATGCCAGCTATTTATTTTCCTATACAATTTGAAGACAAAGTAAATTCTCCAGAACTACTTGCTTTTATGCAGCAGTTTGGAGAACAAAACTATGTAGATGCAGAGTTGATAAATTTGTTTAGAGATGCAATCAACGAATTGCATACGCTAATCAATAGTGAAGATTTTACTCCAGAAAATGTGGCTAATAAATTAAATACAGAAGGAGGTCCACCCACTATAAATCAATTAACAGCAGATAAATATCCATCTATGCTAACTATGAGTCGTTGGTTAAGTGGTTTTTTACCTACACCAAGTGGCTTTATCTCTCTTCCCGTTCAACCTACTGATAAATTACTAATTTCAAGACTTTCTGGCACAAATGGGCTTCAAGAAGTAGAAGTTAAAGATGTAAATAATGTAAATTGTATTATAGATAATACTTACGCTCAAACAACTACTAATAGTGTATATGTATTATTAAAAGAGTATAACTTAAATAAATTAATTGATTTTAAAGCAATAGAGTATAGTGCAATTTTTAAAACAACAGGTAATAATGGAGACCTTTTTATGAGAATAGTGGACAGTACAAACACTCTCATTTATAATGTTGATTTTTCTGTGCCAAACCCAAACTCCTTATTAGCACTCAATCATTTTAATTTAAGAATTGATAGTACAAATAATAAATTAATATATATAGCCACAAATGCA
Organism: Flavobacterium sp.; assembly: GCA_036741255.1. Taxonomy (GTDB): domain Bacteria; phylum Bacteroidota; class Bacteroidia; order Flavobacteriales; family Flavobacteriaceae; genus Flavobacterium. Next base: position 12,071 of record DAINSR010000008.1, on the reverse strand, counting down.
TCTTCAGATATAGGATTAATGTCAAGTAGTCAATTAATTAAAGTTACAATAAACCCAAATGAAAATTATAGATTTCAAATTCTTGTAAGAACATTAGGAACTAATCCAATGTCGGTAGAAAATGTTTTAATTAAAATGTATAAATAATGTATTATATAAAACCTTTATCAAATAATGATGTTGAAATTTCAATATTTGAGCGTGATGGTGCAATACCTTATGAAGGTGAAATAAACTTCATTAAACCCAAAATTAATTCTGAAACAAAAGAATTATACGAAGGAGCAACAGAAGAAGAAATTGCAGAATTAAAAAAACAAAACAAACTTTTACAAATGCAAAATTTCTTAACAAATAAAAAAGCAGATGGAGAAGCTTACTATAATAAAATAGAATTAGCCTTGACTATTGTTTTAGCAGGTTTACCTATTCAAAGTTTAATACCCGTTAATCATGAAATAGAAACTTTAATTAAACCTATTATCAATGAAATTAAAATGGGGGATTGGTTTAATGCTTATATGAAATTATGGATTACTGAAGATTATACACGTCCGCAAAGCAATCTAATAATGGAAACATTTGACAATATAAAAGTACAAGTAAAACAATATTTTGAAAATAATTACCCTAGATAATGACAACAATACTATTACTACTAGCTTTTCTTATCACTATATATATTTTATATAGAAAAAGTGATAATAAATTTTTTTATCAAAACATTCTAGCAACAAAATATGTACTCTATGTTAGTATTGTCTATGATTTTAATTTTAATAAACCAGAACGCTATTTAGAAGCTTGGAAATACTTTGATAAAAATAAGCATAAATATGATGGTACTACCATTGCTCAAGACAGATGGTTAATGAAAGGTTTAGAACCACAAAGCCTTAGACATGATTATGAGTGGATAATGGCTGAATGTTTAAAAGATTACTTTCAAAGCAATTATGAGTATGTCGTTGATTTAAGAAAAGCTAATACAAACTGGTTGTATGCTTGGGGATTATATGTAGGCTTGCAAATTGTGAGTATTCCCCATTTTTGGATAAGCAAAGGAAAGTTATGTTAAAACTATAAATTCAATAAAAAAACGATGGCACAAAATATTCCTGTAAACATTAGACCTCACTTAGTTTCTTTTCTTTTTAAAGAATTAGAAGGCAAAGAGGCTAGCTACATGAATACAAAATCTAAAACCATTAAAATACAAAGGTTTTCGTCTTTAGGCAAAATACTGTATTCTCAAATAAACGATTCTATTCTAAACATCAAAAGAAAGGATCATTTTATAATTTTTTTGAGGATAGAAAAAAAATCTTCTTTTGATTATCAAGGGCATATTTGTATAGAAGTAAATAAACTTTTTGAAAATCTAAAACTACCAGAAATTAATATCATTAATATTAATAATCTGCTCGAAGATATTTTCAGAATATCGTTTATCTATTACATAGAGGGTTCGCTAGACTACAACAAAGATGTTCCTATAACAACTGTTATTGATAAATTTATAGATAAATATGATCTGCTAGAAGTGGGGTATAGTAATGAAACATTGCGAAGGCTCTATTACAGAGAAAAAAATAATCAAAAAAAAATAGCAAGGCTACAAAACCAATCGTCAAACAGAGTAATTAATTATAGATAAACCATGTCGCAACCATACTAAAATGGGCTGTGTAAATTTGTGTATAAATTGATTACAATGAAAAATTTAGATTATTATTTAAAAGGATTTGGTTTTGAGAACCAGAATGATTTTTCGCAATCTTGTTTTAAACTGCTCTATATTAAAAATGCAGAGCTTGTTTTTTTGCTAACTTCTATTTCTGGTACAATTCGTTATTATTTTGAGCAAAGTATAGGTGTTGATGTAATCGTATATATTGCTTTTACTTTTTTAATTATAGCAGAAACACAAACAGGAATAAAAGCTTCTATAAGAGTAAAAAATAAACGATTTAAAAGCAGGCCTTTTGGTAGAATGTTTTTAAAATTGTTTACTTACACTACGCTTTTATTTATTCTTAACTCATTTGCTTCACGAGTAAAGTTGCCCAAAGTTTTAGGTTTTGATATAAACCCTTTTGAGTGGTTATATTTTGTAGTTTTTGCTGGTATTATCTTTCAGCTTGTTATTTCATGGCTAGAAAACTTATCTGTTTTAGGGTATTCAGAAGCCAAAGGATTGTTAGGCATTATTTTGAGAAAATATAATAAATGGTTTGAATTTGACGGAACTAAAAACGCAGAAAATGAGTAGAGCAAAACAAATTAAGTATTTAGTAATTCATTGCCAAGCAGGTACTGGTACACTAGAAGCAATGGAAAAATTTTGGTATAGTAAAAAGCCAAAAGGTTTAGGGTGGAAATCTCCAGGTTATCATATATGGATAGACTTTGATGGAACAGTGCATGAACTTCAAAACTTTGAACTCCCTACAAATGGCGTTGCTGGTTTCAACAAAGAGTGTATTCATTTTTCATATAGAGGAGGCGTTGAAAACATAGGAACTATAGAAAAACCTTTGTGGAAAGGAAAAGATACACGCACACAGGCTCAGCGAGATGCATTGTTAAAACAATTATTCATTGCATTAGAATGGTTGGAAGATAATGGAAACGATTTGCAAGACTTAATGATAATAGGGCACTATCATTTTTCTAATGACAATAATAAAAATGGTGCCATAGAAACATGGGAACGCATAAAAGAGTGTCCGTGCTACGATGCTTATCAAGAGTATAAGCATATTATGATTCCTTTAAACAGAAACTATTTAAAATTAAAACTTCCTAAAAACAGATAATTATGAAACCAAATGCCATTCGCTTTATAGCGCGTTTATTACTTCTTTCTTTTGTATTGTTAATGATGTCTTTGTTTTTTTCGTGTGCAATTATTAAGCATAAAAATACAGATAAAGAACAGGTAACTGCTCAAGTAAAAACAAACATTGAACAAGAAACAAAAACAGCATCTACTACCGAAGCCAAAAACGAAAACAAAACATCCGTTGATCAATCATCAACTAATGAGTCTGTTTTTTATGAAGGAAAAAAAGGAGATACCTTACTTGTTATTGAAGAAAACCCTGCAACTGGAGAAATAAAAAAAACAACTTTTATAGGTTCTGGAAAGTATTCTAAAGGTTTTAAAACTTCAAAAACAAAAACAATAGACACGGCTAAAAATACTATCAAAAAACAAATTTCAAGCAATACAAAAGCAAAAGCTAAGCAAACTATTTATTTTGAAAAAAAGACTAAAAATATAGTGGTTAAAAAAAACAAAACATTTTCGTGGTGGTGGCTATTAGTATTACTTGTTCCTGTGCTTTATCTAAGTAAAAAATATAACTGGTTTATTACTATAAAAAACCATGTCGCAAAGTTATTTGCATAGTCTTTTAACCTTTGATAAAAATTAGGTTATGAAAGTAAATCCACTTTTAAACGAAATTGCAAAAGGTCAATGGGCAATGTCTATTGAAAGTTTAAACTTTTGGGGTTCAATTGCGTATCAAATTTTAAACGGAACATTCTCTGAGAAAATGCCTACCATTGAAGCAAACGGATTAGTTCGTTTCGTTTATAACGGAACTACATTAAGACCCGATGAAAACGGAGTTGTAAATACACCAAAAGGTACTGTTGCTATTGTAAATATGATAGGAGCCTTAATAAAATATGGAGATTGGTGCACGTATGGTTCAGACGAAATAGTTTCGGCTCTTTATATGGCAGAAAGAAACCCAAACATTATAGGGACTGTTTTATATTCCGATGGCCCTGGAGGGAGTGTTTCGGCAATTGCTCCTTTTTTAGAGTTTGGAAAAATGCGCAAAAAGCCATTAGTTGCCTTGTATGATGGTTGTTGTTCTGCTCACTTATATTCTATGTATGGAACTCGTCCAGATTATGTAATGGCAGAAAACGATATATCGGCAATGATAGGCTCAATAGGTGTAGTAATTTCTTTTGCCGACAATAGAAAATACTTAAGTGAAAAAGGTTTTGAGTTGCACGAAATATATGCTGATGAATCATCCGATAAAAATCTTGCATTCAAATTAGCATTAGAAGGAAAATATGAAAAGATTAAGGAAGAAATGTTGAATCCTTTGGCTCGTAAATTCCAAAACGATGTGATGTTGTTTAGACCTAATTTGGAAAAAGAAGTACCAGGAGTACTTACAGGGAAAACCTTTTTCACAGATGAAGCTCTCGAAATTGGCTTCGCTGATGGCGTAGGTTCAATGCAAAAAGCCATTGAGATGGTTCAAATGTTGAGTGAAATGAAATCACTATAAATTATTATTAACTAAATTTTATTAATTATGCCTTTCGAGAAATTGAAAAAAACAGCAGCGGCGATTGCAGTCTTTTTAGCTTTAAAAGACATTCCGCTAAATGCTGAAAAGACAGGGGTTAGTTTTTCTGATGACCAATTAGAAAAGCTAAAAGCCCAATTCGGAGACGATTTTGTCAACAACATCAAAACAGCTTTCAACAAAGAGTTGAAAGAAATGCACGATGGAAATTTGGAATTAAAAGCAATCCAAGATGAAGTTGCTGCAATGTTAGAAGAAGCTCAACTTTCTGATGAAGAAAAAGCGAAACTAACAAATGGTAATGGTAGCGGAATTGAAGCTACAGAAGGTTTAAAAGCAATTAAAGCTAAAATGGATCAACATGAGAAAATGATTCAGAAATTAATGAACGAACCTATTGGAGATGTTGCTGAAGCTATTAACAAAAATGGTGGTGTTAGTGTAAAACATTCGGCTTCTCACCTTTTTGCCTCAAACAAAGATTATGATGCTTTTGAAGGTCGTAACTGGAACAAGCGTGCTTTAAACAGAAGTTTAGGAGCTACCGACTTTACATCACAACCAACTATTCAAAAGTTGAATGATGATTTGGATTTATATTTCCGTGAAAATCCAGACACAATTGTTTCTTTACAGCGTGATAATTTTGGTTTACCAACTTTCTGGCCTAAACGCACAAAAGTTGACGACAGAGTGGCTGATGCTTCTATCGTAACTGCTGAGATTTCTCAAGCTCGTAAGTTGCCATGGTTACCAAAAAACAAACAAATGATTCAGCCAGAAGAGGGTAAAATATTCCCTATCCAGATTGATATAGAGTTTGTGGGTTACTACTTGCAAAAAATTGAAGCATCTTGGTTAAACATGATGAACAAAGAAGGTTCTCAACCTTATAAAATGTCTTTCGTTAAATTTTTAGTTTCTGAATTAGACAAAAAAGCAAGAGTAGAAGACCGTATTGCTACTATAAAAGGTATCCATGTGGCTACCCCAGACAATGCAACTGAAGGTGGTAGATTTATCAACAGACAAAATGGTTTATTGTATTTATTGCAGCAAGCAAGAGATTATGACAGAAAATATAGAGCCTTTGACCTTGGACTACCCACAGCTACAAACATTGTAGATTATGTTGATAATTTCATTAAGCGTTTGCCTCACGAAATTAGAGAAGCTAACGGAATTGTTTTGTATTTATCTGATGAGTGGTTGCGTGCATACAAACGTAGATATGAAACCGTTTATGGAACAAACAACGACTACTCTGGATATCCAACAAATCCAAAAGATTATGCAAACATTAAGTTTGAAAGATTAGTTGATTTATCGGGTACGGACTTTATGTTTATGACGTTTGATGACAATATTGAAATATTAGAAAATGTGCCTGCAGAAAAATCAATGTACAAATTTGAAATGTTGAAACGTATGATTTACGTTATGGCTGATTACAAATTAGGTATTAGACTTAAACACATTGGAAATATAGTTGATGCTGGCGACCCAGACGAATTTAAAGTGCAAACAGTTTGGTCTAATACGGTTCCTGTTTTTGGTGCAGATACATTTGTTCCTCTTTATGAAAACGGAAGTACTACTGTAAAATTAGTTCACCCAAATGTTTATGTTACTAAAGATAGAACATCTACTATTACTGAGCTTTTAAACAAAGCAGACTATGCTGGTAAAGTTGTAAAAATTAAAGGAAACACTTCGTTAGTGGCAACTTTAAATGTGGTGCACAATGTGGGTAAATTAAAATTAACCGGCAACGCTAATTTTGATTTAAAATCGGGCGGTACTTTAACTTTGTTTGTTCCTGCTGATGGTGGTGTTCCTTTTGAAATTTCTAGAACAACTACTCCAGAAACAGCTCCTGTAGAAGCTGTGAGTTTTGACACTGGTGTAATAGATGCAAACGAAGGTACTGTATTTAATTTTAGTGGAGCTGCCACAACTGCTATAACCGAAGTTGTAAACGGTGTTCAAGGAAAAACCATTTCAATCTATGGAACTGATGCCTCTGGTGTAGATGTAACGCTTTCTAGCGTGGGTAATATTTCTGTTGCAAGTGCTGCCACATTAGGCACATCTGCTGACTACGTTCAATTAACTTTAATTGATGGTGTGTGGACAGAAACTAAGCGCGTAATAGCCTAATTGATTGATAAACTATAATACTTTGTAAAAATGTACACAAAAGTAAATTTAAGCAAGCCAACTGGGATTAGTCCCGGTTCGGCTGCTCCAAAAAGTGAAACAATAATTGTAGATGTAGAAGACATTGCAGTGTTTCCAATTTCTGACCAAAACGGAGTTAAACTAATAGGTCAGTTTGTTTTAAAAGCTGGTGCATCAATGATTAAAATGTATGGCACAAAATCAAAAACAGATGCTCCTTATGAAAGTGATGGTGATGAAGATTCAATCTCTATTAATCAAAAGTTTATGATTCAGCATCCAGGGAATAATCTAGAGGTTAAAGAGTTTGTTCAAAACTGGTTGGGTAGAAATATAATTATACTGCACAAAGCGTGTCAAGATGGTTTTTATGAAGTAATGGGAACCCCTTGTGCACCCCTGCAAGTTAAACCTGCAAAAGTTGATAACAATGATGGTCGTTACCATACATTAAACTTTGAAAGTTTTGCTAAAACTGCTTTAGTTCCTAAGCACTATGAGGGTGCTACTGTTTTTGCTGATCCTTTTGCTGTTGCAAGTGTGGGAAGTATTGCGGTTACTACCGCAAATGGTCAACATT
>DAINSR010000008.1:0-4957 GCA_036741255.1 Flavobacterium sp. | reverse complement strand
TAAGCTTCCTGCATTAGACACTACTGCTGCAGTGGGCTTTAGTTCTGTAAGCTTGGCACATGGCACGTTATTAACTTTGATAGGCGATGGAGGAACAGACCCTGCTACATTGAATAATGGTGTTGCTGGTTCAGCAACTGTTCTATTAAATGGCGGTGCAGAATGGGTTGCTTTGCGAGATGCTACTATTCATTTAGAAGTATTTAATGACGGAACTTTTGTATTTTTAATTGAAAAATCTAGAGGATAGTTTTTTTATGTGTTTATTTTTTTTAAGCCCCATTACTGGGGCTTTTTTGTTTCATGTCACACAGTTAAAAATATGTAATTACAATATTTGAACATTGTAATTATAACTAAAAACAATATTATGAGACAAATTGAATTAAGAGAATCTGTTATTATCTTTTTAGGATTACCGCCAAAAAGTAAAATAGAACAATTTAACAAAGCTTTTGAGCTTTATAGAAAATCTGCTAATAAAAACTTAGGGGTGGAATTACGCTTAAACAGGAGTGGTTTTAGCGAAGAAGGATTAGAAAACTTGTTGTATGATTTAAAAAAACTGCATCAGATTAGTGATGTAGATGTTTTAAGTTATTTGAAAAAAAATGAAACACATAAGGATATTTTTGAAAATTTAGTAGAATCTTCTGAAGCTATTATTAAGTCATTTAAGCCAAAAAATGATACGTTTGATGATTTTGTTCCTATTAGAAAGGAATATCCTTTCTTAAATGATAAAGACTGTCCTGATGAATTATTTATAGTAGTGGGTAAAAAAATTGCTGCATGGAAACGCTATCAAGAACTTCATGAAAAAATACAAAATTTTGATGGAGAAAAAAATGGAGAAGAAGTTTTAACACAACTAACTGCTCAAGCTACAGCAGAGTATGAAGAAAATAAAGCACTAGAGTCAGAATTAAAATATTATGCAGAGCATAAAGAAGTTTTAGCAGCTCATCCAGTATTAGTTGAACTTAGAATAAAAAAGGATGTTGAAGCTATGAGTAATGCTGAGCTTCATAAATATGTGCAGAGTAGTAAAACATTTTTTTCTAGGGTTAAAAAGGATTTGGAAAAAGCAGTTAATGATTCTGAAAAAACTATAGAAATTAAAAAGAAAGTAGCGGAAAGAGAATTAATGCTCAATTTAGTAAAAAACAAACTGGGTATTATATAATGAGTTTTTTTTTAAATAAACTAAATCAATGCGTTAGTAAAGAAAAAGAATCTAATTCTGCTGGTGTGTGGAAGTCTAGTTTAGTAGTTAAACATTTTGAGAAAATTGCTATTTTAGAAAATGACTTACTACGACTTCCTACACCAGAGGAGTTCTTTTTTTTACAAACAGATAAGGCATTTAATGCGTTTACATTTATTCCTTTTATTTGTAAATATCATCCAATAAAAGAATTGTATGCTACCACATATAGCATAAGTAAAAGAACTATTGATGCCTTAATAGAATTGCACGACAAAGGAATGATTGAACAAATTACATTGCTTATATCTGATTCTATGATTAAACGCAATCCTGTTACTATTGATAATTTAATGGCCATGCAGAGTACTAGACCAAATTTAAAAGTTTTATATGCCTGGTCTCATGCAAAAGTTACATGTATAAAAACACATCACGAATATTTTGTGATAGAGGGGTCTGGCAACTGGAGTGAAAATGCCCACTATGAACAATATTTACTAGCAAACAGTAAAGGGTTGTTTGACTTTAGAATACAACTATTTACTACCACTAATTTAAAAAAATACTAATGTCAAAAGAACTAGGTTTTTTAACAGAGGAAGAGGAAAAAATAATCATGAATATGGCTGCTTGTAATTTTACTCCGAGTGCCATTGCAAAAGCATTAGGATATGATCATGGGTATTTTTTAGAAAAATGGAAAGATAAAACTTCTTTGTTGCGAGATGCTTATGAATCTGGTAAACTATTAGCTGATTTTAATGTTATTAATAAACAGCGAGAATTAGCAGAAAGTGGTAATATAACCGCTGCACAAATATGTTTAAAAGAAACAAGAGAGCGTGATATTGTTAATATTCGTGATAAAATTTTGAAAGATGATGCTTATTGAAGACATAACACTAGATGATATTTATGATTTTATAGAAACAGGCAACCCGGATAATGCTCCTGAACATATTGTTACCTATTTAGAACTACTGACAAGAGTAGATGGAATGATTCGCCGTATAGATAAATTTGGTAGTAAAAATGCTGTTGTTAAACATATAGTCTTGGTGGAAAAACCTTTTGGACAAAAATTGTCTTATTATAAGGCTTCAAAAATTTATAATGAAGCATTAGAGTATTTCTTCAATGATGTAGAAATTTCTAAAAAAGCATGGAGAAACTTCTATGCTAATATCATTGAACAAGAAATCAATTTTGCTAGGCAAATTAAAAAAGACACACAGGATAGTAAGCGAATTGTTGATATGGCTAAAGTGGCTGCAGAATTGCGTGGTGTTTTTGATGAAGATAAAGAAGACTTACCCGATGAGTTATTTAGAAAGCCATTTGTGGTTTATTCTACAAAAGTGGAAGAACTGGGCTTGCCTAAAGTAGATAGAAATAGATTAAAAGAAATGATTGATAAAAAGATACCTAATTTATCTGAAAAAGAGAAATTGCGAATTTATCAAGAGGCAGATATTGTACCATTTGAAGTATTTCCAAGTAATGAGAAGGACCCGCGTAAGATTTGATGATGATAATGTAGAGGCAAGATTTGCTAGTAAAGCAAAAATGTTAGTGGACTTAATTGCTCCGCAAGATTTGTATATGGTTGCTGGTAGAGCAACTGCAAAAACATCAGATATTGTTGCAGAACGTTCAATGCATATTATTCATGATATGCCAAGGAGTTATCAAATGTTTGTTTCGGACACTTATATGAATGCTATGACAAATGTTGTGCCAGCACTTATTGAGGGTTGGCAACGTAAAGGATGGAAAGAAGGAATCCATTTTATAACAGACAAAAGACCAAACTATGGTAAAAACTTTTTAATGCCTTATAAACCACCATTGAGTTATAAGCATACTATTTCTTTATACAATGGTACTTTTTTTGTTTTGGGTTCGCTAGACCAACCCTCTGGGCTTGCTGGTGCATCGTATCAGCATAGATATGGAGACGAAGCTCGCTTGTTGAAAAAGAAAAAATTAGACCGTTCTACACCTGCTTTGCGTGGAGAATATGCTGCTTTTGGTCATTCTGTATATTATATGGGAAATACTTTTACTACTGATATGCCTAACATTATTCTAGGTGATGACGATTGGATATTGAACATGGAAAAAGAAATGGACCAAGAGCAGATAGAACTGGCTTTGTATGCTGCTCTTACTTTGAACGAAATTAAGCAAGAGATTATGTCTAATATTCAAATAGGGAATAAAGCCGAAGTGGTTCGTTTAAAAAAACATTTGCAACGCTGGACGTATGAGTGGACAAAAATTAGAAAAGGTTCTGTGTTCTTCTATGCCATTTCGTCTTTTGTAAACGTGGATATTTTGACCGATGGATTTTTCACTAACAATTTAAAAGCCCTGGGCCCCGAAGAATTTAAGTCGGCAATTTTGTCTTTTAGAATTGCCATTTCACAAGGCGAAAAGTTTTATGGAGCACTGGGCGAACATCATTATTATGAAGACGGAGTTAATAATGCTTATTATGATAAGTTTTCTATATTAGACACCATTGAAGAAAGTTCTTTAGCATTGCGCCACATTAACCACGAACAAAGATTAGAAGCTGGTGTGGATTTTGGAGATATGTGTTCAATGGTTACGGCACAGCACAGGGGAAGTTATTTATATTGCCTGAAAGAGTTTTATACTTTGGCTCCTGAAAATGAATTGGAACTTGGAAAGAAATTCCGAAACTTTTTCAAGCATCATAAAGCTAAAGTTTTGGATTTGTATTATGATCGTTCAGGAAATCAGAATTCTAAAACAAAACGCGATTGGGCTTCCGCTGTAAAAAAAGCCATTGAGTACGAAAACGGAGCTAGTACTGGATGGATTGTCAATTTGATGTCATTAAATCAATCTACAATTTTACAGGAAGAAGAATATCAATTTGCTAATAAATTACTATCTGAGGGCGTTGTTACGCTTCCAAAAGTAAGAATTGACAAGTTTCTATGTAAATGCTTGAAATCATCCTTAGAACTAACTAAAATCATTGTAAAAACAGACAACAAAGGAAGTAGAACTATTCATAAGGATAAATCATCTGAAAAACTTCCGTTAGCTTCTCGACCGATGTTTTCCACAAACTTTTCAGACGCTTTCAAATATTTAATTTACAGAAGAAACTTTGTGAATCAAGTAAATACACATTCGGCTTACTCAGGAAGTGACCCGAGTATTATTTAATCAAATATACAAACACATATAAAAAAGTTTTCCTTAAAAAGAATACTTTATTTATTTTTGCCTTGGTTGTTTGGAATTTTGCATAATTCTTTTGTATGTTTGTCGTGCAAACTTTACAGAGAGAAATCTCTAAAATTAATTTTCACGATAAGGACTGTCCTATGGACAGCGAATAACCGAAAGGCTCGCTTTCTATTCTCTGTAATAGTTTGCAACCCTAATGGACAGTCCGCATATAATCTAAAATGCAAATAAGATGAATGCACAAACACAAAATGTAGTTGTACTACCAGAAGTAGTAACTACACAAACCATTACTCAAGTTTTAGGGCACAAGGTGTCAAACTTAAAAATCAATTTTACTACAAAAAAAGTTTCAATTAGCTGTCGAGCTTACCAGCACAATTTTGGTGCAAAAGGCAAAACACTTTCTGAAGCTATTTATTATTTATCAGAAAGAATACGATTAGACAGGTACTTTGCTTAAATACGATACTCCGCCCGTAAGGGCGAAATTTTTTTAATAAATAAAGCCTTCTAATT
>DAINSR010000007.1:0-20068 GCA_036741255.1 Flavobacterium sp. | reverse complement strand
TATTCAATATAGTCCAAGAAAAATGGACTATTTTCATACTATATCGGCATTATACGATAAACTATTGGACTATTTTACAAATGTTATTGGTATAAATACAAAACAAACATTAAATTAATAACCAAAACCACACACCACCAAATTGCTTTTGACCTAGACCTTTGGTAGTTGCATTGTGCAAATATACGTTCTTTATAAATATAATTGAAATATAGATATTTTAAAAGAGAAAACTAAATGCTCTTGAAACATTCATTATTAAACAATTAAGTTTAAAAATATGCAGGTTAGATTAAACAAATTCACAAATCAATACTTTTTATTTTGATGCCTCTTCCACTATGGCAATTTCTTCGGTTGTTAAATTATATAATTGATAAACTAAAGTATCTATTTCATGCTCAATAGCAGTAGTATTAGCAGCTGGATTGTCTTTTTTTAACTTATGTATTTCTACTGAAAAATTAAATAATTTTGATGCAATATCTTGATTTGGCTTGATATAAGGTATTTCTTCTATTGTGTTTTTATTTATTGCGAGATACCCACCTGCTAACGCCTTGTCTTTAAATTTTTCTGAAAAATAATTATTAATAAATTTGCTGTTTAAAATTGCTGTTAAAACGTAACCATCAAAGTCCGAAATTTCTTGTATTCCATAAGTACCAACACCTAAGCCAAGTGGTTCGTTTGTAAAGACCGCTTCAATAACTTTTGTCATTCCAGCAATTACAATTTTAGGTTTTAACCAAAAATCTATTTTATCTTTACTTAAATTACAGTTTTTATCAATATAAGCTGTATTATATTTATCACCCATATACCTTATATTTTTATTGTTATAAAAATATTTATCTACACCACCACTAACTGTAAATTGAATTGAATTTTCTAGTTTTTCATTTGATATAAAGTCTTTAATAGAATTTGCTTGAAAACCTGCTAATCCACCCTGAATTTTAAAGTTAGCGTCTTTTAGAGTGGAATACTTTTTCATTTCTTTTTCAATAGTCAGTTTACCATTTATAATAAAATCATTAACGTTATCAACTGAATATTTTGTAAATTTATTAGACAAGTTTAATTGTCCGTTTATTATTATTGGATAAACAGAAGCTTCTTCAAAAATATTATGTTTAGCTAAATTTATTGAGTTAATGATAGATTTTGTAGTAATTAAATCATTCAATAACATTTCAGAATATTTTGCAATCAAAAATTTATTTGGAATTATGAAAGAATAGCATGCGTTTTTATTTCCAATTTTTCTTGTTTTCTCAACAAATAAGGCATATATATCATAAGTTCCTGACACGAGAGGATAATTTTTTTTAAAATAATCTTTAACCGTGTCAGCCCTTTTCATATTAACGGCTGAGATATAAGGCGGATTCCCAATCACCACATCAAAACCCACAAAATCACCATCGTTGTTTAATACTTCCGGAAATTCAAAGCGCCATTCAAAAGCGTTTTCATAAATTTTGCTGTTTTTTATTTCATCTAAGATTGCTTTTTGTTTTTGTATTTTGTTTTCTAATTCTTCTTGCTCTTTTATGCTCTTTTGCTTCAATTTTTTGTCATTATCACCATAATATTCTTCGGGTTCAAATAAAAAATTACCTGTAAACCTGTGGTACAGTTCGCTTACAAGTTTGTCTAACTTTGTTTTTTCAGGATCATTTTGAGAAATTTCGGTTCTAAAATTTCCTTTAATATCATCAATCAATTGCTCCATTTGGCGTTTTTGCTCTTTGCTTTCGGCGTTTCGGTAAGTGGCAACCGCTAGTTTGTAGCTTTCTATATTCCATTTGCTTTCTTTTAGTGCTTTTTTCAAATCAGCATCTAACCCAAAACGAGAAATTAAGGAGTTACCGCATTTAATGTTGATGTCAATATTAGGCAGGGTTTCTAATTCACCACTCCGCTCTTCAAACACTCCTTTAGAAGAGGGAAATTTATAGTACGCATTTTTCAAGAGTTCAATCCACAAACGCAAACGGCAAATTTTAACCGAGTTGGGGTTAATGTCCACACCAAATAAACAGCTTTCTATAATCGTTTGTTTTTCATGAAACAAGGTTTCCTGCAAGCGTTGGCTTTCTTTACTTTTTGGGTTGTAAGTAAAGGGCAAGCCATCTTCATCAGTAACAATTAACTCATCGTTTACAATGTCTATTTGGTATTCTTTTAGGCGTTTGCCTTTGCGATCTACTAACACTTTTAAATCGTGTTTAATAGCAATCATTTCATTGAGTGCAGATACTAAAAAGTGTCCTGAACCCACCGCAGGGTCGCATATTTTTATGCTGTTAATAATGGCATTGGCTTCTTTAGTATCTTCAATTTTGTTGTATAAACCCTCAAAGTCTTCACAATTCCACCCTTTAGCTTCATTAAATTTTTGCACCACCGCTCGGCGAATGGTTTCCTTGCACATGTACATAGTAATAAAACTTGGTGTGTAAAACGAACCGTCTTTGTAGCCGTTTATCTTTTCAAAAATTAATCCTAGTACTGAGGCATTGATTAACGTTTTGTTGTCTTCTTGTATTTCCTCGCTTCCTTCACTCGCAAAGTCATAAGCATCTAAAAAGTCAAAGAAATACTCAATGGCTTTATGCGTGCCGGTTAGTTTTTTCCCATTGGCGTCTTTTATAACCGTTCCGCTTAATAATTGCAACGGAATATCATCTTCTAATCCTGATATAAACAAGGTTTGATGTTCTAACTCAGTAGGTTCAAATAATGAGCTGTTCAAATAAGGCACTTTAGCAAACAAGGTTTTTACGCGGTCGTTGCGGTCTTCTGGTTTCTTGGCTAGCACCATAAAGAACAACGCATTCAAATTGTCATAATCGTGTAACAATTCTTTGTGTAAAAACGCATAACTTTTATCGCCTTTGTGGTAACTAATTAATTGTGCTTCTAATAACTTTAAAAACAAAATACGGTTTACCCAAGTAATACATAATTCTAAGCCAACAGTAAACAAGCGTTCTTCATGCGTGTTGCCATATTGCTTTATATTTTGTAACCGCGATAATTTATCTAAACTATCTAATTGATTAATTACATTTTCTAATAGCGAACCATCATTTCTATGTCCTTCTTTTGGTCGTTCAATGAGTTTTTTTCCACCTTCTTTGGTTTCGGTTAAACCAATTAAGTGTAGTAATTCATTATAAAAGTTTTTATCTAAAGTGTTGCTATCATTAGCAAATGATAATTTTAGCAAATGCTCTGGCGAAAGTAATTTGTATAGTACAATTAATTTAGAGTCATCTAACTTATCATTGTTGCGTAAAATTTTGTCATAAGAAGCTAAATTAAAATAGGTGTATTCTAATTTATCTAATATGGTTTCTATGTAAGGTTTTGCAATTTCTTTGTAAAAAAAGTCGGTATTATTACCAGAGAGTTTGCCTTCTTCAAAATCTTGGAATTGTTTAACTAAGATTTTGTTTTGGGCAAAAAGTTTATCAAACAGTTGTGCATCAAAAATATACCATTCATTAAGGTTAGTTGCCACTAAATTCTTTACTTCAAGATTTTTATGGGTAATACGTTCTCGCAAGAAATACAATACCATTTCTTGCAATGCCTTACTATTAATGTTCTTTTGCGAAAGCATTTCGGCTTTATTTGATGGGCTTTTCGTTTCAATAATAACGCCAACGTTGCTCTTTGCCTCTTTTCCAATATGAATTACTAAATCATTACGCCCTTTTGTGTTGATAAAATGATGAGGGGAATAATAAGTATTCTTCAAAAAATCAGAAATCAAATTCTTGTGAAACTCTTCCGATTCTTTTTCCTTGATACTATCTAGCAGTAAGACTAAATTTTGTTTAAACAGTTCAATTTCAAAACGATTGGGTTTAATCTTTAAAAAGGCTTTGTTTAAGGCTTTGCGTGGTTCTAGTAACATATATTATAAGGCTTATTCTATTTTTCAAACATAAGAAAAAAAAAGCACCCAAACAACCTGAGCATCTACATGATTTTTATACCGATTATGTATTCAGTATAGTCCAAGAAAAATGGATTATTTTCATACTATATCGGCATTATACCATAAACTATTGGACTATTTTACAAATGTTATTGGTATTAATTCAGATTTTTTTGACAACTTTTAACTCAAAATAAATTTGATTTCATTACACCCACACTAAACAAACTTTGAAAATTGGCAATGTAAAACAAAGTCTTGTCCAAATTTCATTTGGCTCAGTATCTGATTCTGCTTTTATAATGTAAAAAGTCTGTTTTTATAAATTCTATGTTTTGATTATCTCTTTATATTGAACTCGTTTTCTTGTCATGCTAAACTTGTTTCGGCATTTCTTTATCCGTAGTTCTTCATAGAATCTAAAAGGAGTTTAGGTTTACAAGTGCTAATATTTTCAATGTTTAAAAGTGTCCACACCCCACTATCTAATTTCTTTAATTGCTGTACTCAAAATCCAGCCCTCGGTTTTGTCTGCAAGTTGAATGCGGTTATAATTTTCTAGGGTTTCTTTAACATACACCTTTGTGCCTTCGTGAAGCGTAAAAGCAGTTTCGGCATCTTCTTTTGGTTCTGATTTTACCTCTATGCTGTCTTCAAAAACAATGGCAGCTTTGTCTTTTGTGGCAAATTGGGTAAAAAAATGTGCCGCAAAAAAGCATAGAACTCCTAACAGTATAAAAACAAACATGGCAGAAAATGAAATGCGTTTAATTGTGGCAGAGGAGTGATATAAAAACAAAATAAAACTAACGAGTGTTAATATAGAAAAAATAATACTAAACCAGGTGTAGCTGCTCACAGAAAAATGTGCGGTGGTAGTTCTTATAAATTTAGCAATAGCAAATTCATTTGTTGTTTTAATATTGTCTATGGTTCTTTTTTGTGCAAACTTCAAATTTGTTTCTATGGCATTATCGCCCGGATGAAGCAATAGTGCCTTTTCATAGTAATATATAGATGGTGCAATTTTGTTGAGCTTGTAGTAGCAGTTGCCCAAATTAAAGTATAACTCGGCAGATTGCTGTTTGATGTTTTTTTCTATGAATTCATATTTTTGAATAGCGTTTTCATAATCCCCTTTTTTATACATTTCATTTGCTATTTCAAATACTTTTTCGGCAGTATTATTTGCCTGACCAAAGTAAATTTGGGAAAATAAAAAAATTAATAAAAGTGCTTTTTTCATTTTTTTTATAATTTTTAATGGTCTAATAACTAAAACCAACTGCACAGGCGGAGTCAAATGTTCATTTTTAATTCCTTATGCTTTATTTTTAACCATAAATCCTCAAGATTATAATAAGTACACCTCTAGAAACGCATTGTAATTTAGTTTAAACAGACTTAGATGGATTCAATTGTTTTTCTAAATCAGAAATAACAAGAACCGCTTTTTCATAATCTTTTTCCATAGCAAGCCCTTCAACTGGGGCATATCGTGCAAATTCTGCCGCTTTCATGGTGTTAATAAATTCGTCAACTGTTGCTGCTGAAGCATTTTTTTGTAACAACAATTGAGATATATTTTCTTTATCTATTTCAGAAGTTTCTATATGCAATTTTGCCTTTAAGAAATTGTGCAACGCTTTTTCAATGGCTAAATAAAATGCTACCTTGTTTCCTAATTGTTTTTTAGCTTCGCCCAAGTATTTTTTAGCAAGTTTGTTGTTCATTCTTGTTTTATTGCCAAATTCGTCTTGCACATAGTCATCGGTTTTTCGTTTTACAAAAAACAATATTGGAATACAACACAAGGGTAATAACAGCATAGCATAATACATTGTTGTGCCAAAGAGGTTATTTTTGTTTACAGGCTCAAATTGTGTATTTCTTTTTATAAATTGAAAAGTTTCTTGTTTAGAAATGTCTTGCTTTTGTGTTTCATTTGAGGCAATATTTGCCACACCCGGACCGTCTAAAACATCTACTAAAAATTCTTGTGAACGGATGGTTTTATATGAATTTGTTTTTAAATCAAAATATGAAAAAGTAAACGGTTTTATTAAAAACTTCCCTTTAGATTGTGGCACTATGGTATAAGTATCTGAAATTTTACCTATCATTCCAGAAAGAGGCGTATTTACTTCTTCTAGATGCTTGGGTTCAAAAACATCAAAATCTGTGGGGAAAACTAATTTTGGAAGTTCAAAAAGTTTTAAATTTCCTTTTCCAGAAACTTCTACGGTAACATCAAGTGATTCGCCAAATTTAACTTGCTTTTTTGAAGGAGTTACTTTAAACGAATAATTGCCCACAGCTCCGTTAAAATTTTCGGGTTTGTTTTTTTCGGGCAAAGGTCTCACATTTATGTTTCTGGCTCCTGCAGATATGGTTTTAGAAACTGTTTGATAAGGATCATCAAAGGGCGATGTTCTTCTGACAGGCACATTAACATCCATAGTAATTGATAGTGGATCTAGTTTTTTGTTTCCAGATTCTAACGGATATAAAATTACCTTTCGCCATTCTACCATGGCATAGTCTTTACCGTTATATTTTGCTAAAACGGCTTTTAAATTTTTCATGTCTTGAAACTGACTCCAAAAACCGTTATAAGCAGGATTGTCTGTTTCTCTGACATTGTTTACCCCATATCGAGGATCAAAATATACTTTATAAACAACAGTTACAGGTTCGTTTACATACGGATTTTGTTTTGAAACCTCTGCCACTAAAAAAACACCTTCTCCCACTTGTGTCATGGAATCATTTGGATCTCGTTGCATTTGAATAGCATCTACAATGCGAAGGGTAACAGCATTTGACTTGTAAATAGTTCCTTCATACTCAATTTTTGCTGGTTGAATGGTAATAGTCCCTTTTCTGGTGGGAGTCAAAAAATAGTTTATTTGGGTGTAAATTTCTCTTTTACTAGTTACTTTCCCGTTAATAATAGTTATGGAACTTTGATTTCCTTTGTTAATAGATGGTCCCTCTACTTTAAATCCTTCAAACGAAGGCGGATCAAAATTGTCGCCGTTGTTATTAATAAAATAGGACAATAAAATCTTTTCGTTTAACGCATAAGTATCTTTTTGGGTTCTTACCTCAAACTGAACTTCTTGAGCTAAAACCGCAATATGAACTACTAATGTTGCTATTAAAAAAATCTTTTTCATTTTTTTATTCAATTGTCTTCTTTGATTTGTACTATCGATTACCAATCTTTTTCAGTTTCCATGCGCACTCCTTTTTGTTTGCGTGCATTTACTTTGTCTTGAATTTTTTTCTCGGCATTGTTTACGGCTTCTAAAATGCTTTCCACTTTTTGCTTTTCAGCACCTTGTGGCTGCGGATTTTGCTTATCTTGCTTGTCTCCTTCTTTATTTTGCTTGTCCTGATTTTTGTTTTGATCTTTTTTATCTTCGTTTTTGTCTTTATCGTTTTGATTATTTTTTCCGCCTCCTTTATTTTTAGGTGGATTTTCTTTCAGCATTTTTTTTGCTAGGGCATAGTTATAGCGGGTTTGTTAGTCTAAAGGGTTGTTTCGCAAGGCGTTTTTAAAAGCTTCTACGGCTGCTTGATAGTTTTTTTCAAGCATTAAACTGTTGCCTAAATTATGAAATGCTTTGTGCTTTTGTGCTTTTGAAGTGGCTGTTATTGTGGCTTCTAAAAATTTAAACTTCGCTTCTCCTGCTTGATTTTGCCTATAAATACTATTACCCAAATTATAATTTGCTGCGGCTTTGATGCTGTTACCTTTTGATGCTGCTACTCTATAATCTGCCTCAGAATCTATATATTTTTTACCTTTAAAAAACTCGTTACCCGCATAAAGGTTTTTGTTTTCTTCTTGTGCAAAAACAATTGATGAAACGAGTATAAATACTATTATGGTTGCTCTATTCATCTTTTTTATCTTTAAATATTCCTAGTTTTTCTATCCAAGCTGTTTTTCTTTCAAATGTGAGCAAATCTAAAACTAATAAAACAAAGGCAAAGGCTAAAAACCATTGATAATAAGTTTGGAATTCGGCTACTTGAGTAGTTTCTGATTCGTTTTTTTCAATAGCGTTTAGCACGGTTTGCAATTTATCAACCACCTCTCGAGTGTTATTGCCATTTAGATAAGTTCCTTTTGTGGCTTGGGCAATATTTTTTAAAGTTTCAGGATTAGTTTTTGTAATCACTATTTGCCCTTCGTTATCCTTTTTATAGTCTAAAATTTTTCCGTTTTCCTTTATTGGAATTTGCCCTCCTGCCGTAGTACCCACGCTAATGGTTACAATTTTTATCCCTTTATCCACCGCAGATTCAATGGCTTCTTTTGCGTCATCGCCATGGTCCTCGCCGTCAGAAACAATAATGAGCAGCTTGCTTTGTTTGTCATCATCAAAAAAATTAACCGCCTGATTAATTGCTTGGTTTAGGGCTGTTCCTTGAGAGGAAAGCATGTTTGTGTTGGCACTTTGTAAATACATTTTACCAATGCTATAATCTGATGTCATGGGCAGTATAGGATAAGCACTTGCGGCATAAGCAATGAGTCCTATTCTATCGCCCTGAAGATTGTTGATGATTTGGTTGATGATTTGTTTAGATTTTTCTAATCTATTTGGGGCGATGTCTTCTGCAAGCATACTTTTAGAAACGTCTAATGCAAAAACAATATCTATACCGTCTCGCTTGATGGTTTCCAGTTTTGTTCCCACTCTTGGATTTGCAATAGCAATTATCAAGGCACTAAGAGCAATAATAACCATTAAAAACTTAATAACCGACTTGAACAAAGAATAGTGGGGTATCAATTTTTTTACTAATTCGACATCGCCAAACTCTTTTTGCTTTTTTGTTTTCCAATATAGATTAAACACAAAAAAAACAGCTACTAGAGGCACTAGTAGTAAAATATATAAATATGTGGGCTCTTCTATTTGAAACATTATATAAATCCTCTTAAAATGGTGTTTTTGAGTACTATTTCTATAACCAGTAAACCACAAGCCACTAGTAAAAGCGGTCTAAATAGTTCGTTATAATTTGTAAACTTTTTCTCTTTTATTTCAGTTTTTTCTAGCTTATTGATGTTTTCATAAATAGCTTCTAGTTTTTCGTTACTGGTAGCTCTATAATAGATTCCGTCTGTTTTTTTTGCTATTTCTTTCATTAAAGCTTCATCTATTTCCACATTCATCATTTGGAATAAAAAAGTTCCGTTTGCTTGTTTTGCATAAGGAAACATGGCTCTTCCATTAGTACCTATTCCTATGGTATATACTTTGATGCCATATTTTTTTGCAAAATCAGCAGCCATTCTTGGGTCAATAGTTCCTGAATTATTAACGCCATCGGTTAGTAAAATGACAATTCTGCTTTTGGCTTTACTTTCTCTTAATCGGTTTATGGCAGTTGCTAATCCCACGCCTATGCCGGTTCCGTCTTGCAATATGGAGTCGTCATATTCTATAGACTTAATGGCTTGTTGCACAACTAATGCGTCTGAGGTTACGGGTGTTTTTGTATAACTTTCTCCTGCATAAACTACAATTCCTATTCGGTCATTAACTCTATCATTTGCAAATTTAGAGGCTACTTTTTTTAGGGCTTCAAGTCTGTTAGGCTTCAAGTCTTTTGCCAGCATACTCCCCGAAACGTCTATGGCAATTACAATATCTACACCGCTGGTAGATTTTTGTTTTACAGAAACATCTGTAGTCCTGGGACGTGCAAGGGCAGTTATTATAAAAATGAGTGCCAATATACGCAAATAAAATAGTGCGGGTTTTAAATAAGATAACCACGAACTATTGTTTTTAAACGGACTTGTAGTACTAATAATTAGGCTCGCATCTTTCTTGTTTTTATTGTAAAATTGCCACGCCACTGCAACGGGTATTGCTAGCAATAACCAAAAGAAATGCGGATTTAAAAAGGTTATCTGTTCCATTACAAGCTACTTTTTTTGAGTTCTATGGAATTTCGTACACGTTCCATTAATTTTTCTGCATCTTTATCCCCTTCTCTATACACAAAGAAAAACTCTTGAGCGGCATTTGCCTGAGCAAAAATCACAATTTCATAAGCCATTTCATAAGTCTGTTTATCAACAGGGTTTGTAATTGAAAAGGTTCCAAATGCTTTTTTGCCTGTTAGTTCTTTAGTAGGTTGATAGTCGGCCACTTTTACTAAAATGTTTTGAGCTCCTTGTGATTCTAAAAACTTTATATCTGTTTCAATAGCTAAATCTTTATCTAAGTTTACAGAGTCTTTAAAAGCGGTGGTATTTAGTGTTATAGAAAAATTATCTAAAATACTACCATACGTAAAACGGCTTAATGCTTTTACTGTGGGAGGTAAGTTTTGCTGAATTCGCTCATCAACCACACGTTTTAAAACTCTAGGAGTTTCTATTTTTATTGCCGGATCACCATATTCAGAAACTACCCATTCTTTTTCAAGTAGTTCTTTTGAGGTGTGTCCTAAATAGTTGTCTTTTAAATAGTCATATCCAATAGTATAAGCAAAAACAAGCACCGAAACAAGTAAAAAGAAAATAGCAATACCCGTGGCAATTACCACTCTTTTAAATTTGTCTTTTTTAAGTTTTTTTCGTTTTAATTCTTCTATAAACTGACTTTCAATTTCTTCCTGTGTTCTTGGAATTGCCTTATCTAATGAAAGTAAAAATTCGTTTACAATTTGTTTACTTTCTTCTATTTCTGCAGCAATGGGTTGGGATTTTGCAAATTTTACTAAGTCTGATTTTTTAAGAACTTCATTAAACTGATTGAGTAAAGCAGGACTCAGCTTTATATTTCGTTTACTGGTTTCTGTTCTAAGTGCTTTAAACAATTCATTTGAAGTACTCTCCATAGCCGGAATGGCAATAGATTCTTCAATGTAAACTCGAGCAATATTAGTAAGCTCTGAATAATACTCTTTTACATTTCCGTTTTGCCAAAGGCTTTTCTTTTCTAATTTATCTGAATAAGCTAATGCTTTTTCAATGGGCGACGCAAATGTTTGAAAATCGTCATTTTTACTTTTTTGCAATCGTTTAATAAGATAATAAGCTAAGAATCCCACCCCCACAACAAATAATATAAACAACACATATTTCCACCAATCGCCTGAAGGTTTTTTTATTTCTACAATGGGTTTAATATCAAACATGGGTTGGGATATAGTATCAACTTTCACAGAATTAACAACAACCGATGACGAATCAGAAAAATAGTACTTATTGTTTATTTTTACTGCAACGGGCGGAATTTTATACACCCCAGAGTCAAACTGAGTGAGGCCGTATTTTTTTATTAATTCTAATTTATCATTGTTTTTGATGGTATCAACCGGATAAGATTCTAAAACTTCTAACTGACCAATAAATTTTCGTTCAGGAAACACAACATAATCTGTTAGAGCTACTTTTGCTTTTAAAATTAAATTAAATTGAGAGCCTATTTTAATTTGGGTAGAATCAACCGTGGAGGTCATGGATTGTGAAAAACCAAAATAGGATATCAATAAAAAAAGTAAGTATATATTTTTTGTCATTTTTTTATTTTCTACTTGCCAATGTTTTTACTAAGTTTTTTTTGAACTTTTAAAATCAACAGCGGTTATCTTGCTTTAAAATAACTCAATAATTTTTTTACATAATTTTCATCTACACGAGAATGAATGACTCCTGCACCTGATTTTGAAAAAGTAGTTTTATAATATTCTACATGTTCTTTGTGATGCTTTTCATAATCGTTTCTGAGTTTTTTTGAATTCGTATTCACATACATCAATTCATTAGTTTCAGCATCAAGCATTTGAACAAGTCCAATGTTTGGGATACTTTCCTCTCGTTTGTCATATACTCTAATTCCGGTAATATCATGTTTTTTTGATGCTATTTTTAAAGTAGATTCATAGTCTTTTGCCATAAAATCTGAAATTACAAAAGCAATTGCCTTTTTTTTCATAATGCTCGACAAGAACTTTAATGCCTGAGCAATGTCGGTTTTTTTACTTTTTGGGGTAAATTCTATCAATTCTCTAATAATACGCAACACGTGCGATTTTCCTTTTTTAGGAGGAATAAATAATTCAATTTGGTCAGAAAAAAGTATCAACCCAATTTTGTCGTTATTGTTTGTAGCAGAAAAAGCTAAGGTGGCACCAATTTCGGCAATTACATCACTTTTTAGTTGGTTTTTTGTACCAAAACTTTCAGATCCAGAACAATCTACAAGCAACATCATATTTAGCTCCCGTTCTTCTTCAAAAACTTTTACAAAAGGTTCGTTGTATTTTGCCGTAACATTCCAGTCAATACTTCTCACATCATCTCCAAACTGATATTGACGCACTTCAGAAAATGTCATTCCACGTCCTTTAAACTGCGTGTGATATTCTCCCGAAAAAATGTGATCACTCAATCTTCGGGTTTTGATTTCTATTTTACGAACTTTTTTGAGAATTTCTTTAGTATCCATTTTTTAGTGATTAGTGAAAGTGAATAGTAACTGGTAAACAGCAAAGGCTAAATACTAATAACTAGTTACTAATTACTACTATGGTACTTCAATTTCGTTTACAATTTTATTGATAATATCCACCGAGGTAACATTTTCAGCCTCAGCTTCATACGTAATTCCTATTCTATGACGCAACACATCATGAACAACTGCCCGCACATCTTCTGGAATTACATAACCTCTTCGTTTGATAAACGCATAGCATTTTGATGCCATGGCAAGGTTGATGCTACCACGGGGCGATGCTCCAAAACTGATTAAGGGTTTTAAATTTTCTAGTTTATATTTTTCTGGGTATCTGGTAGCAAAAATAATGTCGAGTATATATTTTTCAATTTTTTCGTCCATATATACCTCTTTTACAGCTTCTTGAGCTCGTTTTATTTGCTCCACAGAAACAACAGCATTTATTTTATCAAAATTGCCCATTAAACTTTGCTTCATTACAAGGCGTTCTTCTTCCATTTTTGGGTAGTCAATTACTGTTTTTAGCATAAATCGATCTACTTGAGCTTCGGGCAACGGATAAGTTCCTTCCTGTTCAACGGGGTTTTGAGTGGCTAATACAAAAAAGGGTTTATCTAGTTTAAAGGTACTATCGCCAATGGTTACTTGTTTTTCTTGCATGGCTTCTAACAATGCCGATTGCACTTTTGCAGGAGCACGATTAATTTCGTCTGCTAAAACAAAATTGGCAAAAATGGGGCCTTTCTTTATTGAAAAATCATTGGCTTTAATATTGTAAATCATAGTACCCACCACATCGGCAGGGAGTAAATCTGGTGTAAATTGAATGCGGCTAAAACTACCCTCAACAGCATTTGCTAAAGTATTAATAGCCAATGTTTTTGCTAATCCTGGAACGCCCTCTAACAAAATATGTCCTTGCCCTAAAAGACCTATTAACAAACGTTCTATCATGTGCTTTTGACCCACAATTGTTTTGTTCATTTCCATTATGAGCAAATCTATAAAAGCACTTTCACGCTCAATTTTTTCATTGATGGCTCTGATATCTAATGTTGAGTTGTTTTGTTCCATTTTATTTTTAATTTAGTACGTGTTAATTAAGATTACTATAAATAAATTTAATTTTAGCATTCAAAATTGTAATTTTTTTTGGTTTATACTTGTTAAGATTGCGTTAAATATGTTTTGAAATATCAATAATTAGCAATGATTTATGTTTTAGTTTTATACTTTTAAGAATTAATTTAAAAATAATACAAGATGACCACACCACTATCTCCCATTGTAGCTGGAGTAATGAACTGGGGTATTTGGGATAAAAAGCTAAATACTCAAGAAATGACGGCACTCATTCATGCTTTTACATCTCAGGGTATCAGCACTTTTGATCAAGCCGACATTTATGGGGGCTATACAACCGAAGAGGCTTTTGGTAAAGCTTTTTTAGAATCTAAAATTAATCGAAATGCGGTGCAAATCATTTCTAAGTGTGGTATAAAATATCCGTCAGATGTAAGAAAATATTCTATTAAACATTATGATTATAGTGCTTCTTATATTATATGGAGTGTTGAAAATTCGCTAAAAAATTTGCAAACTGATTATTTAGATTTGTTTTTGTTGCATAGACCCAGTCCGCTTATGCAGTCAGAAGAAATTGCAAAAGCCATTGACACCTTAAAAAATCAGGGTAAAATTTTGAAATTTGGAGTTTCAAATTTCACAAATTCACAAACTGAGTTGCTTCAAAAAAACATTTCTATTGACTATAACCAAATTCAGTTTTCGGTAACACATTCTACTGCCATGACAGACGGGAGTTTAGATTTTATGCAATTGCACAACATTGTCCCAATGGCGTGGAATCCGCTGGGGTCTGTTTTTAAAGAAGACAGCGAACAAACCAGGCGACTAAAAAAATTATTGTCCGTTTTAGTTGCAAAATATGAAGTTTCTTCAGACATAATTATGCTTGCGTGGATTTTAAAACATCCTTCTAAAATAATTCCTGTTGTGGGTACTATAAACTTATCAAGGATACCTCAATTAACAAAAGCACTACATTTGAATTTGACTTTAGAAGATTGGTTTTCCATCTGGACAGAAAGCATGGGAAATAGAGTGCCATAGAATTTTTAATATAGAAACTATTACTCATAAAATTCTCACCTATCATTTAGGGGTTTCATGGAAAGGGTAGTACAACATTTTAGTACAAAAAAATATTACTCTTAAACCAAAAGGAATTTAGCGAAGCTATATTACGAATGCCCATGAAAAATCAATGCTATTATTCAGGTTTATTGATATTTTTACTGAAATGGTTGTGAAGGCTTTCATATATTGACGCTGCACAAAGTGTCCTAAAGTTTTACCTAATACTCAGTTGCTTCGTTTAATAATTTGCCATATAAAGAAATGGCTATATTCTATATATTTACAGCTTTTGTCATTCTTAGGGACAAAGAATTACATAACTTGAGCAATTTATGAGACTCCTCTTTCGTCAAAATGACAACAAAACCATAAAAATGGTTTTCAAATAATGCCGCTAATATTAGAATATAGCCAATTAAACCCTATGTCAAGCGACCAGCTTTTTGCAGAAACTATCGAGTTCTCTGCAAGCGTACTTGATTGACACGATTAAAAACTAACGACAGTAATTCGGCAGACAATTTCGCTGTAATACCGATTATGTATTCAATATAGTCCAAGAAAAATGGACTATTTTCATACTATATCGGCATTATACCATAAACTATTGGACTATTTTTAAATCATAATTAGTATAACTTGACATAAACCGACCTGACTTTTCCGACACTCAAGCCGACTCCAAGAAAAAATAAAACATCCCACCGCACAAGTGGCACATTTAGCTTTGCCCTGCCCACAAGCCGTCCCTTCTGCAAAGCCAAAAGAACTACTTTTGCCCTACGCACCTAAGACGGTACAGAGAAGATAAATATAATTTGTAGAACACCTACTCAAATATATTTTCAAAAAAGTTTGATAATTAGAAAATTTTACCTACTTTTGTAGCGTCATTACAAAGGAATAAATTTGAAAACGCTAATAAAAGATATCACAAACATCCAAACCGGACTCTTCGCTAAGCCTGCTGGCATGGGTGAATTGGTGTATCTACAGTCCAAGCATTTTGACGAATACGGACAATTGCACTCGGTACTCCACCCTGATTTGCTGGCTGATGGGATTTCTGAAAAGCACTTTCTAAAAGTCGGTGATGTGCTTTTTGCGGCTAAGGGAACCAAAAACTTTGCAGCCGTTTTTGAAAACCACAACGAACCATCTGTGGCCTCCACTTCATTTTTTGTTATCAGACCAACTGACAACAAAGTGTTGCCTCAGTTTCTGGCTTGGTTTCTAAATAACCATACCACACAAACCCTTTTAAAAGCACAAGCCATTGGCACTTCCATTCCTTCTATTTCAAAACAGGTCTTAGAAAATCTGGAAATACCGGTTCCGGAAATTAAAACGCAAAAGGCAATCGTAGAAATTTCAAAGCTCCGCAACAAAGAAAAATCCTTGAAGCAACAGATTGAAGTCTTGAGGGACAAGAAGATTAATCAGCAGATTTTTCAATCTATGAATTATAAATGATGAATTATGAACGAAAGAGACACCAAAAATAAACCGAATCCCCTAAAGGATAAGTCGTTTCAGTTTGCTCTGAAAATTATTCAGCTATACAAATATCTTACAGAGGATAAAAGAGAATTCATTATGAGCAAGCAACTCTTGCGTTCAGGCACTTCGATTGGAGCGAATATTAGAGAAGGGCAGAACGCTCAAAGTAAACCCGACTTCATTCATAAATTTTCCATAGCTCAAAAAGAATGTGATGAAACTCTTTATTGGTTAGAGCTTCTACATCAATCAGAATATTTAACAGAGAAAGAATTTAGAAGTATTCATTCGGATGCTACTGAACTTCTAAAAATGCTCCGTAGCTTCATTCTAACAACAAAACAAAGCATTCATCATTCATAACTCATCATTCATCATTACAAATGAAAATTACTCAGAAAGACATCAACGACGCTGTTTGGAAAGCTTGCGACACCTTTAGAGGTAGCATTGACCCAAGCGTTTACAAAGACTATGTGCTTACTATGCTGTTCTTAAAATATCTCAGCGATGTGCATGACGATAAAATGGAAGGCTACTTAACCAAATACAACGGTGATGTGGAACGTGCCAAACGTGCCATGCAACACGAGCGCTTTATTGTGCCGGAGCATAGTCATTTTAAATATCTATACGACCACCGCAATGAAGCCAATATTGGTGAACTCATCAATATTGCCTTGACGGATTTGGAAGAAGCCAACCGTGAAAAACTATACAGCGAAGACGGTGCTGGGATATTCCAAAACATTGACTTTAACACCAGCAAGCTTGGTGAACCAAAAGACAAAAACACCAGACTAAAAAACTTATTGCTTGATTTCAATAAGGAGGCTTTGGATTTACGACCGTCTCATTTAGAAGGTAGTGATATCATTGGTGGTGCATACGAGTATTTGATTTCAAACTTTGCAAGCGATGCCGGTAAGAAAGCGGGCGAATTCTACACCCCAAGCGAAGTATCTACCTTATTGGCTAAACTGACACAGTCAAAACCTGGTTCTCGTATTTGTGACCCAACCTGTGGCTCTGGTTCACTGCTTATTAAAGCAGGTGAAGAAGTGGGTTCTGATAATTTCTCGTTGTACGGACAAGAAGCAAACGGCAGCACCTGGGCACTGGCGGTGATGAATATGTTTTTGCATGGTTTTGATAATGCTACTATTCGCTGGGGAGATACCATTCGCAACCCCAAACTGAAAGAAGGCGATACGCTGATGAAGTTTGATACCGTGGTGGCCAATCCGCCTTTCTCATTAGATAAATGGGGAAAGGTAGAAGACAAGGATGGAGAAAAAACCACCGTGAGCTACGACCCTGAAAGCGATAAATACAACCGATTTTGGAGAGGCGTACCACCCAAGAGCAAAGGCGACTGGGCATTTATCAGCCACATGATTGAAACGCTGAACGAACACGGAAAAGCGGGTGTGGTGGTGCCGCATGGCGTTTTATTCCGTGGTAGCAGCGAAGGAAAAATAAGGCAAAAAACCATTGAAGAAAATTTGTTGGAAGCTGTGATTGGTTTACCCGCCAACTTATTTTTTGGCACGGGCATACCGGCTGCCATATTGGTGTTTAACAAGCAAAAAAGTAGCAACAACGTATTGTTCATAGATGCCAGCAAACATTACGAAAGTGCCAAAAACCAAAACAAGTTGCGTGAAAGCGATATTGAACATATTGTAAACACCTACCGTGATTTTGCTGACGGTAAACTACAGCCCGGTGTAGCAGAAGATAAATACAGTTATGTAGCCACGCAGGAAGAAATACAAGAAAACGATTTTAACCTGAACATCCCCCGCTATGTGGACACTTTTGAAGAAGAAGCCGAAGTGGATATTGCTGCCGTGCAAAAAGAGATTGAACAACTGGAAGGGGAACTGGTGAAAGTGCAGGAGGAAATTGAGGTTTATTTAAAACAATTAATGAACTAGACATGGCAAAAGAAAAGAAATCCACTATAAACGTTCAGGGTTTGGCAGTTACCATCAGGATGATTATATCTCTATCACCGACATTGCCCGACACAGGGATGCAGAACGGAGTGACTACATTCTTCAAAACTGGATGAGAAACCGAAGTACTATTGAATTCATTGGGCTTTGGGAGCAGTTGCGGAACCCCAATTTTAATTCCATCGAATTCGATGGAATTAAAAACATGGCAGGTTCCAACAGCTTTTCACTTACCCCAAAACGATGGATAGAAACCACTAACGCCATTGGCATTGTTTCAAAAACCGGAAGGTATGGGGGAACGTATGCCCACAGAGATATTGCCTTTGAGTTTGCATCTTGGATAAGTGCCGAATTCAAAATGTACTTGATAGTTGAATTCCAACGCCTGAAAGAAGACGAAAACCAAAGATTATCCCTTGAATGGAACCTGAATCGCACTTTATCTAAAGTAAACTATCGTATCCATACCGATGCCATTAAAGAAAATATTATTCCGGAAAACATCACCAAAGAGCAGGAGCAATACATCTATGCCAATGAAGCCGATGTATTAAATGTAGCATTATTTGGCACAACCGCACAGCAATGGCGTAAAGTCAACCCTGGCAAGGAAGGCAATGTGAGGGATTACAGCACGATAGAACAACTATTGGTTTTAGCCAACTTAGAAAGCATGAATGCCGAGTTTATCCGCATGGGATTACCACAAGGCGAACGCCTGCGAAAACTCAATGCCATAGCCATACAGCAACTTAAATCGTTGGTGGGAAATGATAACCTTAAAAAATTGGGCGATGGGAACTGAAATAAAAAATACAAAAGCGTTTTATAGTAAGGAAATTCCGAGTGATTGGGAAGTAAAGAAATTGGGAGATTGCTGTTTAGTAAAAGGTGAATATGGCATCAATGCACCAGCGGTTGAATTTTCAAATGATTTGCCAGCTTATTTACGGATAACTGATATTGATGATGATGGTAATTATTCTACTGATAAGAAAGCATCAGTAGGTGACCCTAATTATGAACAGTTCATTTTAAAGAATGGAGATATTGTTTTTGCAAGAACAGGAGCAACGGTAGGAAAAACTTATCTATACAAACCTACAGATGGAATACTTGTTTTTGCAGGGTTCTTAATTCGTTTTAGGACAATTGAAGAAATTCTGACATCTCAACATCTAAAATATTTTACAGAAACAAAACATTATTGGGATTGGGTAAAAACGGTTTCAATGCGAAGCGGTCAGCCGGGTATTAACGCAGAAGAATACGCTTCATTAAAAATCCCACTCCCCCCACTTCCCGAGCAAAAAGCCATAGCCCAAGTGCTCAGCACGGCAGATGCCGCCATCCACACCACCCAAAAACTCATTGCCCAAAAAGAACTCCGCAAAAAATGGCTCATGCAGCAATTGCTTACGGGGAAGAAAAGGTTGAAGGGATTTGGTGGGGAGTGGAAGGAAGTTCATATCCGTGATATTGCCAAGGAGGTTAGTATTAGAAACAAAAGCGATAAACAACTTACCGTTTTGTCTTGCACGAAATATGACGGTCTTGTACCATCACTCGAATACTTCGGAAGAAAGATTTTTGCCGATGATGTAAGCACTTACAAGATTGTTCCTAAAAACCATTTTGCTTACGCTACAAATCACATCGAAGAGGGAAGCATTGGTTATCAAGATATTTTGGATGAAGCCTTAATCAGTCCGATGTATACGGTTTTCAAGACTGATAAAACGGTCAATGATGATTTCTTTTACAAACTTTTGAAATCACATCCTTTGGTATATCAATACCAAAATCGAATGGAAGGCTCAATTGACCGCAGAGGAGGATTGCGTTGGGATGGTTTTTCAATTATAAAAATCAAACTCCCATCATACAAAGAACAAACCGCCATTGCCCAAGTCCTGCAAGCGGCAGATAAAGAAATCAGCCTGCTTAAAGCCAAAGCAGATAAATTGAGGGAGCAGAAAAAGGGGTTGATGCAG